>QJYE01000205.1 GCA_003235785.1 Nitrospirota bacterium | reverse complement strand
GATCTGGCGAAGACGATGGTCAATGATACCCGGATCCCACTTATTTCCTTTACGGGCTCGGTTCCTGTTGGGCGGGAGGTTGCACAGGTTGTGGCGGGACGATTAGGACGAACGTTATTAGAATTAAGCGGGAATAATGCCGTGATTGTGGATGAGACGGCTGATCTGGATATCGCTATTCCGGCCATCGTTTTTGGAGCGGTGGGGACAGCGGGGCAGCGATGCACCACGACTCGGCGGCTGTTTGTGCATGAATCAAAGTATGGCGACGTCGTGCAACGGCTCATTGAGGCGTATGCGCAAGTCAAAGTCGGCAATCCTTTGGATGCTGGTGTTTTGATGGGGCCACTCATTGATGAGAAGGCTTTGGAAGAATTTCGTATTTCCATGGAAGAAGTGAGGCAGGACGGCGGAGAGATACTCTTTGGAGGAAATGTTCTGGAAGGGGCAGGGTTTTTTGTCCAGCCGACGCTTGTGCGTGCTGAGAATCATTGGAAAGTAGTTCAACGAGAAACCTTTGCTCCTATTCTGTATGTCATGCCCTATCAGGCCTTGGATGAAGCCATTGCCCTACAAAATGATGTTCCGCAAGGGTTGTCTTCTTCGTTTTTTACATTAAACTTGCGGCATGCGGAACAGTTTTTATCAGGTGAGGGGAGTGACTGCGGTATTGCCAATATCAATATTGGGACCTCTGGCGCGGAAATTGGGGGGGCGTTTGGTGGTGAAAAGGAAACGGGTGGGGGGCGAGAGGCCGGTTCGGATGCTTGGAAGGCGTATATGCGGCGGCAGACCAATACGAGTAATTGGGGAAAGGCGTTACCGCTTGCGCAGGGCATTACCTTTTCTGTTGACCCGGGAGGACAACGATGAGCCACGATCATTCCTTGGAACAGGTCATCATGGAGTATGTAGGAGAGTACATATCGCGCAACCGGGCAGCTCAGCTGGTGCGTGATTCACTCAATGAGATTGGTGTTGGTATATTTCCGATATTAGACCATATTACGGTACGGACGTTGTCGATTGATAATCGTGCTCAAGAATTTCTTGCGCATGGGTATGCCTATTCGGAAACACTCGAGTATGACGATTGGTGGGCTAAAGTCTATCGGGCGCCAGGATGTCCGGCACTCTTTGTCGATCAGGCATATACGGGTGAACGGGGTGCCACAAGTATTATTCCTGGTTGGGTCAGCCAGTTTGGCGATCGGACTCTGCATCATATTGCGATTCGGGTTGAGGACATTGAAGTCGCGATTCAGCGCTTGAGCGCAAAAGGGGTCGGGTTTGCAGGAACGATTGTGGGGGAACGTGGTGGAGACTTACGGCAAATTTTTTCTGTTCCTGAGCAGGTGGGGGGACAAGTCTTCTCGGTATTAGAACTTGCCGAACGACATTGTGGCTTTCAGGGATTCTCTCCCCCTCAAGCCAACAGTCTTATGCAATCAACCGTGAGGAAGTGACTGGTAACATCAGGTAAAACAAGTCTCTCGTGAGACTCAGGCAGGTAAAGTTTTTGCGGCATCCAGGACAAGTTTGGCATTTTTTGCAATGGCCCCTGGGTCTTTAGAGACAATGGCCGCTCCGAGGCCGACGGCCGCAGCGGCCACGGTGATGATGTGGCTCACTTTTTCTAGCTTTTTGATGGCGGTTTTGGCTTTCTTGATTGATTTTGTAATTGAATCGACACTGGTCTCTGACTCCTCTAGGGCTAAGCCCACGGCTTTGGTGATCATATCGGAGGAGGAATTGATGAGCGACCATTCTTCATCTTCGATGTCTCGCCGTTGCGTCGGAGTGAGTCTTTGCCAGTTGCTAAACCGGTAGTTCCCCAGTGCGATGGCGAAGTCTCGGAATTGTTTTGAGAGGTCAAAGGCTTCTTGGGCCGTGAGTGGCATAGAGAGATCCTCGTCTTATATTTTTTTGATGGTATCTAGTAGGTCCTTTAATTCCTTAGCGGTCTTCTTGATCTGTTGCAGAAGTTCTGCTTTGGCTAAATCATTTCGTTCGTCGTAGAGCTTCTGATGGCCTTCTGAAATCTTTTCCAAGAGGGCAGAATACGCCTGAATAGCTTGGGTGTGGGCGGCTAAGCTTTCTTCTCGACTTTCCTGCCATTCCATGAGTGCTGCGATACCGGCCGGGTCATTCGATTGAGTGATCTTTGTTCGATAATAGGATTGCATGGCAAATTGTTCATTGTGATCGTCGCCCCCAAAACCATCGTTCACTATTTGTTGCAGGCTTTTCAGGATGGTTTGCAACGGGCCATTTGACCGTTCGATCAATTCCTGAATTTGTCGTTTTCTCCACTTATCACCGATGGCGTTTGTGAGAACTCCCGCTATTTTGCCAAAGGCCTCGGTCTCAGCCGGACTCGTGCCCGCTTCGCTTTGAAGCTTGGTCGTGAGTTGAGAAAGTTCTTCTGATTGGTCGACAATTTCATCGGCTGCCAATTTCCCTAGAGCTTCCATGTATTCTTCAATGACATCGTGTCGAAACAGAAGCTCAGTTTTTTGGGTCAGGCGTTCTTGTGCCATGGCCTCTAATTGGGCATGGCGGTCTTCGGGTTGATAGCGCTTTTGACGATGAGGGAAATCCACATAATTGTCGACCAGGGCGGTGTATTCGGCTGATTCTGCGGAAATGTTCGCAAAGTCTTGGATGGCCTTGAGATTCACGCACCCTTGGGTAAGGCCCAAAAAGAGTAGGGCACTCAATAAAACGTGGACTGGCGTGAAGCGCGTTGTCGTGTGTTGGCGTGTCATCGTTGGCCTATAAACATTGTGGAATGTTCCCTTATTTTTTCGTGTGGAGGAAAACATGGCGAACCATAGGAGATTCACAGAATTGTGTCAATAGTTTTGTGAGGACTGAAGGGAGAAGGGAAAAGGAGGAGTAAAGAGTGAGAAAGAGAAAGAGATTTGTAGCTTTCGCCTCTCTTGCTTTTTACTTTTCCTTTCTCCCTTCCTCCTGACTTACAGAAGGGCTTGGGTTATTTTTTGCTAGGATGTCGTCTGCTCGGGATTCCTGGGCCTGCGCCTCTTCTGTGCGGCCCATTTCCCGTAAAAGTTTGGCGTAGTTTCTGAGCCCTCGTTCAACCCGGAAGTGAGTCTTGCCCATGCTTTGTTCTGTGAGGGCAATGCTGCGTTGAAATAAGGGCTCGGCTTCTTCATAGCGCCCGGTGTTCAGGAAGAGCACCGCCAAATTATTTAATGGGCCCGTCAGCCCTGAATGTTCAGGCCCCTCGGCTTTTTCAATGATGCTGATCGCGCGTTCCACCAGGGGGATAGCGTGTTCTGGCTGACCTTGGAGACGATGAATTTCTGCTAATTGGTTGAGCGTGATTGCCACTCTGGGATGGTCTTTGCCAAACCCTTCTTCGGTAATCGCGATCATTCGCTCTAAAATTGGAGTGGCTTTGTCAAATTGCTTGGCGGAGCTGTAAAGGAGGGCTAAATTATTGAGGCTGCCGAGCAGATGAGGGTTGGAGGGACCCAGTTGTGTTTCTTTGATGGTGAGGGCACGCAGTAATAATGTTTCGGCTTGATCATATTTTGCTTGGGCACGATAAAGAAGGGCCAAATTGTTGAGAGGTTCTACGAGTGTTGGGGCGTCAGGTGCGTTTGTTTTTTCGGCACTCTCCAGGACGCGTTTCAAGTAGGGCTCGGCGTTTTCATATTGTGATTGCCGGACAAACAATCCAGCCAAATTTTCTATGTCACGAATGGTTTCTGGATCGTCAGGGCCTTGAACCTGTTCACGAATCTTGATGGCTCGTTCAAAATACTGTTGCGCTTGATCGAATTTTTTTTGGGTGACATATAAGGCGCCCAGATTGCTGAGGCTGGCAGCCAAATTGGCTGTTTCCGGGTTGGGTACCTTTTCAAGAATGGTGACGGTCTGCTTGAGTAAGGTTTCCGCTTCTTCGGGCTGGCCTTTGGCATTGGCCAGAATCGCCAGGTTTGTGAGGGATTGAATGAGACGTGGGTCTTGATCGCCAAATTGCTCGGCTAATGTCAGCGCGCTTTTGAGTTCTTGCTCAGCTTCGGGAAATTTCCCCTGTTCCATGAGCGCTCTACCTTGCTCAGTGTGAAGGTCCCATGGTTCTTTGGGCTCAGAGCAGCCCAAGAATTGAAGACAGAAGAATGCGAGCGAGAGAAGAATGAAAAGGTTTGAGGCTCTCTTTTTATCTTGATGCATAAGGTTATCCATATTCTTGTAAGGTGCGATTGATGAGATGTTGAGGAACTGGTGGGGGATTGTACTGGAGGTGTTGGGAGCTTGCCAAACGGTTCAGGGTTTTTGGGTGTGTGTTCATGGCAAATCAAAACAGGGAGAGTTGTGTGGGGCCGGGTCGTGTGAATGTTGGCGGGATGGGTGCTTCCGGGACGGTTGGGAAGCCAAATTTTCGATAGGTGTGCTCAAAGAGTTGCGCAATGACCTCCCATGTTTTCCCTTCTCCCTGATGGCGTTTGAAGAACGCGCGTTCCCCCACT
>QJYE01000389.1 GCA_003235785.1 Nitrospirota bacterium | reverse complement strand
AACTCCGCATCCCTCCCGAATCAATGATCGTTTTGGGCGGAGGAGCTGTGGCTTTGGAATTGGCTCAATTCTTCTCTCGTGTCGGCGTCACAGTCAGCTTAATTCAACGAAGCGGGCATATCATGTCGCAAACAGACGAAGACTTAGCCCGACCAGTTGAAGCGAAGCTTCAAGAAGAAGGCATGGTGATCCTGACCAACACTTCCCTGGAACGTGTGACGCAATCCGCTGACGGACTAAAGACCATTCATTTTCTGCACCATGGGCAAACCAAGCACATCACCGCAACCACCATCCTTCAAGCACTGGGACGTCGACCGAATATTGATGGGTTACAGCTAGACGCCGCTCAAGTGGATGTCAAGAATCGCACGATTGTCGTCAATGAAACCATGCAAACATCTCAACCACATATTTATGCAGTGGGCGATGTGAATGGCCGACATGAGATCGTCCACATTGCCATTGAACAAGGTGAAATTGCGGGATGGAATGCAGTGCATCCCGATCTACCAGCCAAACGATATGATGACAGACTCAAAGCCCAAGTCGTCTTTACCGATCCTCAGATGGCGAATGTGGGCTTATCAGAACGAGAATGCCATACCCGGCAGATTCCTTATCTCGTGGCGTCGTACCCGTTTAACGACCACGGAAAATCCCTCTGTCTGGGCGAATTGCATGGCCATGTCAAAATACTCTGCCACCCTCAAACCGGGGAAATTCTGGGGGGGCATATCGTTGGACCAGAAGCCTCAGAACTCATCCACGAACTCATTGCAGTCATGTACTTTCGTGGCACAGTACGCGATCTCTTGCGAATACCTCACTACCATCCCACCCTCGCGGAAATCCTCACCTACCCTGCTGAAGAACTTGCAGACCAATTACCTCCAACTTCATAGACCCTACACGACATAACCCCACGGAATTTCCACACCACCCACTACATTCACAGTCTCCCCAAACAGTCCATCCACGGCTCAAATTTCTACAAATTCAAGACAATTTCAGAATCAATCCTGCCTCACCCGCTAAGCTCAGGAAGCCCCTCAAAATAGAGGGAATCCCACCACCTATATCCTAAAAATGAAAAGCAAGTGGTTCAGGGTTGGAAATTTCCTGAAAAAACATGAAGTGAATTAAATTGCATAGCCAAGTATCATGACATTTCCTGAAGGTCGTAACAAATAACCTCAACGTGGGACTACAGGAAGGCACATGAAAAAGATTGTTGACAAAATGTCATCTAAAAAGATCACACAAACCACTGGAGTATTCTGATGAAACCACACATAATGGAGTCCAGCATGACTCCTTCTCCTCATACCACCTCAAACGATTCATCCCCTTCATCCATGGGCAAAATTCTCACCGGAATCATTTTTCTCATAGGCATTGGAGGCTTTATCTATTTTGATCTTGGTCAGTATTTATCTCTTGACTCACTCAAAGCCAATCGAGATCTCCTCTTGAACTATACTGAAGCTCATTATGCGGTGGCCGTCGCCATGTTCATTCTCATCTACATTCTGCAAACCACATTTTCTTTGCCCGGCGGAGCCATTCTGACATTAACGGGAGGTTTCCTGTTCGGGAGCCTGATGGGAACGTTGTTCGTCAATATCGGGGCGACCGCCGGGGCGACCATGGCATTTTTAGCCGCCCGGTATATCCTCCGGGATTGGGTAGAACGGAAATTTGGCGACCGTCTGGGTCCCATTCAATCCGGCTTTGCCAAAAATGCCTTTAGCTATCTGATGACACTTCGACTCATTCCAGCTTTTCCCTTTTTCCTGGTCAATCTTGTCTCCGGCCTCACCCGCGTCAACCTCGGAACCTATGTTCTAGCCACATCCATTGGCATTATTCCCGGGAGTTTTGTCTTTGCCTTTGCGGGGCGTCAACTAGGATCCATTAATTCCCTGAGCGAAATCGCCAGTCCGCCAGTCCTTCTGGCCTTTACATTGTTAGGGCTGCTCGCCTTAATGCCGGTGGCCTATCGAAAATGGACCAGCAAAGGTCAAGACTCTTCAAAAACATAAGTCATCCATCAATCCCCTCTTAGGAACCCTGAGGCCTCACATGAAGACTGCTCACACGACAACTGATCCAGCATTAATCCTTCCGCAGGATCAATTTAACGAAGAATTGGTCAACAACGTTCGTCCCCCGCAATGGCAAAACCCCATTCCATCGGGGCGATACAATTTAGTGGTGATTGGAGCGGGAACAGCTGGCTTAGTGACAGCAGCCATTGCCTCAGCCCTTGGGGCGAAGGTGGCTCTTGTCGAACGGTATCTCATGGGAGGTGATTGTTTGAACGTCGGCTGCGTGCCTTCCAAAGGTATCATACGGGCTGCCAAAGCCTGGGCGGCCATTAAGGAAGCGGAACAATTTGGATTGCAGGTGCCTGGAGAAGTCAAACGGGATTTCGGCACAGCCATGGCCCGCATGCGAAAGCTCCGCGCACGGATCAGTCATGTTGACTCAGCACATCGGTATACCAAGCTGGGTGTGGATGTGTTTATCGGCAACGGCCGTTTTACGAGCTCAAGCACCATTGACGTGGATGGAACAAATCTTCAGTTTTCCAAAGCCGTCATTTGCACGGGCGCACGGGCCGCTGCCCCTCCCATCCCTGGCCTGGAGCACATTAAGTACCTGACCAATGAAACCATTTTTTCCCTGACAGATCTTCCTGCCAAACTTGGTGTGATTGGAGCTGGTCCTATTGGTTGTGAAATGGCACAGTCATTCGCCCGCTTCGGCAGTCAGGTCTATTTAGTAGAAGCCATGCACGGCCTACTGCCCAATGAAGACAGGGACGCGTCAGAAATCGTGGAACGATCAATGGTACGGGATGGAGTGAAACTGCTTTGCTGCGGGAAGGATTTGAATATCAAGCTGGTCGATGGAGTCAAGCACATGTTTGTTGACTCCCATGGTCAACAGTATGACATTCCCGTAGACGACATTTTAGTGGGAGTCGGGAGAATCCCTAACACCGATGGGTTAGACCTAGAAACCGTCGGCGTGAACTTTGATTCCAAAGGAGTCACCGTTAACCATCGACTACAAACCACGAATCCCAAAATTTTTGCAGCGGGCGACATTTGTTCACCGTTCAAGTTCACCCACACCGCCGATGCACAAGCCCAAATTGTCATCCAAAACGCATTATTCCCGCACCCCTTGGGGCTAGGGTATGCCAGCACCGACAACCTCATCATCCCCTGGGCCACCTATACTCAGCCGGAAATTGCTCATGTGGGTATGTACGAAAAGGATGCACAAGCCAAGGGCATTGAGGTGGATACCTTTACGTTCCCTCTCAATGAAGTCGATCGCGCCATTCTGGATGGAGAAGATGAGGGCTTTGCCCGCGTCCATGTCAAAAAAGGTACGGATCAAATCGTAGGCGCCACCATTGTGGCGACTCATGCTGGTGATATGATTAGTGAATATACCCTGGCCATGAAGGGGGGCTTAGGGCTGAATACCATCGCCAGCACCATTCATCCGTACCCGACTCAAGCTGAAGTCATCAAAAAGACGGCGAATGCCTGGAGAAAAACCACGCTCACTGAAAGCAAAAAACAATTCTTGAGCAAGCTCTTTGCGTGGTCTCGCTAAATAGGAGAAAGGACAATAGTATGGGTCAGCAACCCAGGATTCGTCGATACGCTCCAATCGTGTTGGCACTGGTTCTTCTCCTCACGAGCTTACCTGTTGCCCTGCCAGATTCCGGAGACCAATTACCAGTTGGTCTCTTTTCTCAAGCCCAACCGGGCACCACCTTTCCTGCGGATTGGAAACCACTGACCTTTGATAAAATCCCCACGCATACGCAATATGAACTCGTCACGGATGGAGATGCCGTCGTCGTGAAAGCCGTCAGCCAACAATCCTCGTCAGGACTCACTCGGGAAATAACAATTGACCCCAAAGAATACCCTGTCGTGCAATGGCGCTGGAAAGTGGAAAATGTCCTCACACACGGGGATGTCACAGAAAAATCAGGCGACGATTATCCGGCCCGCCTATACATTACCTTTGAATATGACAGCAGCAAAGTTGGCTTGTTTGAAAAAGCCAGATACGGGGCGGCCAAACTCATTTACGGCCAGTATCCTCCCATTGGCGCCATTAATTATATTTGGGAAAGCAAAAGTCCCATTGGCACGATCGCTCCGAACCCCTACACCGACCGAGTCAAGATGATTGTGATTGAAAGTGGGGAAACGCGACTACATGAATGGATCACCGAGGAACGGAATGTCTACGAAGATTATAAGAACGTGTTTGGGGAAGATCCACCTAAAATTTCAGGGGTAGCGATCATGACGGATACGGATAATACGAAAGAACAAGCCGTGGCTTATTTCGGAGATATAGTCTTTAAAAAGAAGTAAAAAGGGAATTGTAAAAAGTGAGAAACAGGAATTCCTAAAGATTGAAAGCCTTGGTCCTGAACAAAAAAACGACCACTCAGTGATCATT
>QJYE01000408.1 GCA_003235785.1 Nitrospirota bacterium | reverse complement strand
GGGTCTGCCTCACGGCTCTGCCAACGACCGGTTCCAACTGCGGACGGACGGGGCATTGTGCTTCCGAATGTCTCCTCCGTTTAAATGAGCAGCGAGTCGATCTGAGCTTGAATCACGGCTTTGATATCTAGAACGGCATCCATAACATCATGAGGTATCTTCAGAGCTTTGGTGACTGGAAGTGCTAACACCCTTTCTTTGCTCATAACCACGGAATCCACATGATACGAGACCAGATTCCTTGACAGGCAGGTGAGTGCTGCCCCCTTAGCCGGGTCCGTGGCCAGATGATAAGAATGGGGTTGATGAAGATTGATCGCTTCTTTGACGGGCGACGGGAAATTCCACTCGTCGGCGAGTTGTCTGCCAACTTCAACATACGATTCATCCATGAGGCTGAGTATAGTCCCCCATGGAAGGGGCGAGGTTGAAGTGGTGTGATATTCGTTCACCGTATGCACCACAAAGGGTTTACCAATACTATGTAGCAAGCCACAGAGGAATACAATGTCTTGATTTTGTCCAATCATTCCGGCCAGGGCTTTGGCATAGAAACCCGTGGCTATGGCATGTGTCCACAAGCCCCTAACTTCGGCCTCGTAGCCGCGATCATTGAACAAATTGGATTGAAACGATAAGGCAAACGCACTTCCTGCCACAGAATTTAATCCGAGCCACGCGACAGCCTGCTCCACGCTTTCAATCTGACGAGAAGCACCACAGCCCGCCGAATTCGCTGTTTTCAGCAGCTTGGCGGTGAGAACCGGGTCTTTTTTAATTAGTTTGGTCAACTGGCTCGAATTGGCCTCGGGGTCAGCGGTCAGCGCAAGTACCTGATTCGCGATTTGCGGAAGGGGTGGTAGATCAAAGTCTTTCTTCTCTAACCTTTCAAGTATCGGGAATAACAGCTCTTCCATCTCAGCGGAATCACAGACAGGAGGGGATGTCATGTCAGGCGTTCCTCGGAATTGTACCCAGGTTGGTAAAGCCTGAGGTCGATTGTTTAGCTGTTGTCGTAGAGATAGGAATGGTTTTCCCAATATTCGCTAAGGCCAGGACTTGCTGGACATACCCTTTAAACACTTCAATAGAGAGGCGGATATCGGTTTTCCCCAAACTTTTGTACGCCAGCCTGAGAAAGCCCATGCCAGCGCGATCCATGGAAGGAACATTGTAAAAATTGAGAATAATCTGCTGAGGTCTGAAAAGTTTCGCGTTTTTCATGGCACATTGGAAGACTTTGCGTACTTGAAAATTCATCCGTCCTTCCAGGCTCAGCACCAGAACGCCACCATGCATGTGATCCGATATTTGCACTAAGAGATCTCCTTCTCTAGTCCTCTGAGAAAATCAATGAATGTGATTTTTATGCCTACCAAGAGCTTCCATCTCAATGGTATATCGTTCTTCAATACTTACGGCAGTCTCTTTAATAATTTTTGTAATTTCCTCGTCTAACAGAACTTCCGGTATTTGATCGGAAGAACAAGATGGTTATGGATTTGCCATGCACCATGAGAACTTTTTCATACTTTATTGTCATCTTGGAATTTCACGGCTCATGAGAGTAGCAAAGAAAAATGACCCCGTAGCAAGCTAGCAGGGAATTTTCAAGTTCAAAGGATGCATCCGGAAAACGAGTTACCCGCCTTCTTACTGTTCTCGTCCCACATGATCCCTAACCGAATCCTGTTGAGACGCAACCTGGTTGCCAAAGTTTACGACACAGACCACTTGATTCCCGTTCCCCTGATATTCCAAATGATCAAAACTCATGGCCTTGGCCATGGCAATTCCCCTGCCATGACTTTCCATGATTCGATCCGCTCGTATTTCTTGATACTCACCCCAGTCGAATCCTGCCCCTTGATCGGTCACGGTTAATCGAATTTGATCGGCATACCGCTCAAATAACACTTCGACGAATTTGTGGGCATGTTCTTCCATCATTTGTCGACGAGCAATTTCTTCTTCCCATTGATTCGTTTCATGAAGCTGTGTTTTTTCATCGTAGCCAATTTGCAAATTCCCATGTTCAACCCCATTTACAATCAGTTCGTGTAACCCGAACGCCACTTTCTCAGGATTAGGACAGGCTTGGGCGACCAGAAGGGCGAGGTCATAAGCTTCGTCAATCGATCGAATCCGAAATCGTCCCTCTTGCAAATACCCGATGGTTTTGACCTGTGCGCGCAAGTTGTGCGACAGACTCTTCCACTTTTGCCGTTCTTCCAATGCGGCACAGACAATGCGTCGTAATACGTGTGAATCAAATGGTTTCGTGAGGTAGAAAAATACGCCAGCTTCCATCCCTTCACAGATGTCGTGGGGCGAGGCTGCAGAGGTCTGCATGACAACCGGTATCCATTTAAACTGATCGTCAGCTTTTAATTCGAGCATCACCTCCAGACCATTCTTGACGGGCATCATGCGGTCCAACAACATGAGGTCAAACCCTTGGCGATCATGGCGTAAGAGCTCCAATGCCTGAGCGCCATCGTGAGCCTGAACCAATTCATACGGTTCATCCCTCAGGCATTCAACCAGGACATCCAGATTCAGATCATCATCATCAACGAGTAAAATTCGTGGTTGGCCTTTACTCATATTTGCTCTGCTTGGAATTCCTCATTCAATGCTAATCCGACTAAGGCCACGTCATCCCCAAAAAGACCGTTGACCTGCCACGAGCGACTGGAATGAATGAGACTTTTGAGCCCTAATTTCATCGGACACGTGTAGACATTTTGGAGCGCCTCTTGTAATCGACGTCTTCCCCAAATTTCATTGTCTGCGTTCTCTACTTCGTAAATCCCATCGCTAAATATATAGAGCCGATCTTTATCCACAAGCGTAATGGCGTCTGTTTTGTAGGTTTCATCCGGGGAAAATCCTATCGGCCACGTTTTTCCTCCAAGAACCACTGAGGGCATCCGATCCCTGACTAAAATGGAACCGGGATGCCCGGCGCTGGCAAACCGAAGAACCCGCGTGGACAGCTGGAGAACTCCAATCCAGATGGTGAAATAATCCCCCTGCTCAGTCATCGGGTTTTCCAGATTGAGACGTGTCACAATCTCACCAGGATCATAGCCAGGAAACCATTGCGCAATATGTTCTCCCTTAAACCACATGGCCAGGGAAACAGCCCGCAACGCTGGGCCCGTCCCATGTCCGGACATATCCAACACCATAATGCCCAGGTGGTCCTCCCCCCATCTGGTCACCTGAAATAAATCCCCACCTAATTGAGAAGACGGGAGAAATTCCCACGCCAACTGTATTCCGGGCGCCACTTCCCCTGGCACCGGCAATAATGACCGAACAAATTCCGCTGCCGAATACAATTCGGCATCAAGCTGTGCTTGCTTCTCGGTGATCACTCGATAGGAGGCTTCAAGGTCCAAAAACAATTGCCTGGCACGAAGGCCCGCCCCCACACGAGCAAGAATCTCCTGATCTGACGCCGATTTCGGCAAAAAATCATCTGCCCCTCGACTCAGCCCCTCTGCAATTTGCACAGGCTGGTCTAAGGCGGTCATCAGAATAAAATGAATAGCCCGCCATCGAACATCTTTTTTGATGACTTCACACAAACCAGGACCATCCAGTTCAGGCATCATCCAATCAGACAGCACTAAATCCACTTTTTCCCGTTTCAGAATTTCGATGGCTTGTTTACCGTTTTCAGCCTCAAGGATCCGAGGGTTGAGTTTTTGGAGTCGTCGCTTGGCCACCATCCGCCCCAGTTTTTCATCATCAACGAGCAAAATCGTATACGTGGCACCCCCTTGAGGAGCCATCACGCATCCGTCCTTAGTGGCTGTACGTGTCTCTATCACATTCATGAAAGGTCCAATGGAATATGGAATGAATACTTAAGTTTTCTCGGTTCTCATTTATCAAAAATCAAGAGACAGGGAGAAGGAACAAGGAAAATGTGAAATGGGAAAAGTAAATAGGAAGAAGAAAGGGGTAAAAAGAACGTGAGAACCGTTCATTCCTCAACGACTTCTTACTTCTTATGTTTTCCTTTTTCCTTTTCCCTTTTCACGTCTTTACTTATCTGGACAGGCGGGAATGCAAAAGTGCTTTGAGTCTGACCATCGATTGGGCATGCAATTGACAAATACGGGATTCTGTCACATGAAGAATGACGCCGATCTCTTTCATCGTAAGTTCTTCAAAGTAGTAGAGTGTCAAAACAAGGCGTTGACGTTCGGGCAACCGCTCAATAGCGTCAACCAAGGCCCGCCGGGCATCCTCAGAAACCAATGATTCCAACGGGTTCGGTT
The DNA here is from genome assembly GCA_003235785.1 of Nitrospirota bacterium. Classification (GTDB taxonomy): domain Bacteria; phylum Nitrospirota; class Nitrospiria; order Nitrospirales; family UBA8639; genus Nitrospira_E. Next base: position 10,282 of record QJYE01000408.1, on the reverse strand, counting down.
GATCACGATCCGCCAGGGCATCTAAAATAGGATGTGCGTCTTCATCATTACTGCCCAGATCATCCAAACTCAACACGACCGCGCCCTTGGCTTGCAAAAGCGTCTCATCAATTTCCTGGGCGTCCATCCCTAACGCTTCGGCTAATTCGGCCTCGGTCGGTGGTCGCCCCTTCCGTTTGGTCCATTCGTTGGCCGCATGATGAATTTTGCCAATACGCTCCCGCAGCGAACGTGGCACCCAATCCATGGCCCGGATTTCATCCAGCATCGCACCACGAATGCGAAACTCGGCATAGGTGCGAAACTTGATTTCTCGTGAGGGATCGAATTTGGTTAAGGCATCCAATAAGCCCACCATCCCGGCACTCATGAGATCTTCGACGTTAAGCCCACTCGACACACGCATCGCGAGCCGCATGGCCATGTATTTAATCACAGGTAAAAAATCATGGATGAGCTTTTCCCGCTCTTCCGTATTCAACGCGAGCTTTGTGGGAAGCGACGTGTTGGGTTTTTCTGGAGCAGTTGTCACGGCACCACGTTTCATACGTTATCCTTCCTTCACAGTGTGAATTGCCGCTAAGGCCGAAGGGCCAAATAATTGGAAGCCTCCTTGCCAGGAATGGTCCCCTTTCCAGTCATGGATCGTGGAGACCAGGGAGGTCAGGGCTCGACTCGCGGGTGCACGAGGGTAGAGGTCACAGACCGCTCGCTGTTGCGCCACCGCCATCGTCACATATTCATCCGTCGGAACACATCCCAAATAATCCAATGTGATGTTTAAGAACCGATCAGTGACTAAACTGAATTTTCGAAACACCTCTTTGCCTTCCTGGACATGCTTCACCTTATTCACTAAGAGTCGAAATTTTCTCAGGTGATAACGTGTGGACAGAATTTTGACGAGCGCATAGGCATCTGTCAGAGAGGTGGGATCCGGAGTGACCAATACGAGCGTTTCATGGGCCACTAAACTAAAATACAAGACATTGGCTGAAATCCCGGCCGCACAATCAATGAGTAACAGATCTGGCGGGCGCGGCAACTCCAGAAACGCGGTTTGCAGCAATAGCTGTTGTTCATAGCTCAATTGCGTAAAGGCCTGCCCCCCGGATGTAGCCGGCAGTAATTGAATGCCTTCCGGCCCCGTTACTAACACTTCTTCTAAGCGACGCTCTCCGGAGAGCACATCCTCAATCGTATATTGTGGAGTGAGGCCTAGAAGAATATCGACATTTCCCAAAGCCAGATCCGCATCCATGACGATGACATTTCGCCCCTGCCGTGCCGATGCAATCGCCAAATTAGACACCACATTGCTTTTACCAACACCACCTTTTCCTGAACTGACGGCAATAACCTGGACTTGAGAAGGCCTTGACGGGGAGGAGTCCATGGCCGCACGCAATCCACTGGCTTGATCCAAGCGTCTGGACTTTATGCCTCCTGATTTCACCCCTGGTGAAGATGTGGGGATGGGCATTAGTGTGCCACCTCCACCAATGAAGCCTGTCCAGCAGGCACCCCGGCCGGTTGGTCGCCCCAGACTAATTCCACAAGCCGTTTCCGGGTTGCCGCCTCTAAATCTTCTGGCACCCGTTGGCCTGCCGACAAATAGGACACCGGAATTCCGGCCTGAGACAAGACGTTGTACAGCCCCCCGAATGTCGAGGCTTCATCGAGTTTGGTCACAATGACTTTGTGAATCGGGAGCGATTGGTAACGCCGAAGAGTTTCCATCTGCACCGACTCAGCAACCTGAGCCGCCAGGACGAGATGCGTTTCAATCTTCAAAGTCCCCCGCGTCATCGCCACCAATTCATGATGCCCCGTTTGATCCTTGGGACTCCGCCCGGCCGTGTCGATGAGAATGAGGTCCGCTTCCTGATGACGACCTAAACATTGGAGAAAGTCCTGATGCGACACCGCGACTTCCAGAGGAATTTTAAGGATTTTGGCAAAGACCCGCAGTTGCTCAACCGCCGCCACACGATACGTATCCAACGTAATCAGGACTGTCTTTTGATGTTCATCTTGTTGACGGGCCATGCCTGCCAGTTTGGCAATCGTTGTCGTCTTTCCTACTCCGGTCGGCCCTACCAACATCATAATTTTTTGTCCGTAGACTCGTGATACAGAGGGATTGGATACCGCCAGATCATCTTCCATGCGTTCCCGCAAGAGACTCGTCACCGCCTCACGGTTGCTCATTCCGACCGTGCCAAGCGTTTCCACCACTGACCGTAAGAGACGATGCGCCAATTGCGAATCGACACCATGCCCCACCAGAGTTTGATAGTCGTCCAGCAAATCTCCCGGTAAGCCTTCAACCCGTTTATGCATTTGACTACCCAGAACTTCCCCCACCACAATCCGGAGACCTTCTAATTCCTGCCGCAACGGCCCCAAGGCGAGTTCCGGATCTTTCTGGGATTCCCGCAAGCGTTGAATTTCTTCTTTCATCTCGTGCAAATGTTGGTTCACGGGATCCAACACGCTGGCCACTTGCAACTGCTCTGAAAACGTGGGCTCCTTTTTGACCTTCGGCAGGTCCCTGGCAGGACTGGCCACAGGCATTTGCCGTTTAATCAACGCTTGCAGTGATCGGTCGAGGGTAACTGCTGGCTCCACCTCCGGCGTCTGTGTGGCCCGATCTACTGCCGCAGTCACTTCAATCACGGACTGACTGAGTAAGCCAAAGAGCCCCCCGGCCTTTTGAATCCGACGAGAGGAGACAATCACCGCATCCGGACCCAGTTCGGCTTTGACTGCCTGGAGGGCTTCTTGTAACGAGAGAGCTTCAAACCGTTTCAGCTTCATGTGGTAACCTCACAACTTCAATCGCTTGAATTTTAGTTTTAGGATCTAACTCATTCGGCGACAGGACCGCCAACGCATGAACACCCGGTGACACCAATCGATAGAGCTGAGATCTGATCGACTGCGAACATAAGACAATCGGTTGATATCCTTGCCCAACCACCCGTTCAATGGCTTGCCGAACAGCTACAATGACTTGATTGAAGAGACTCGGGGATAAACCCAGGTGTTCACCTCCACCCGGCTTGATCATTTCCGTCAACCGTCGATCTAACACCGGATCTAAGCTCACGACGTGCACAAACCCCTCCGCATTGGCATATTGATGGGAAATGGTTCTGGATAAATTTTGCCGGGCATATTCCGTCAGGGTGTCAGGATCCTTACTCACGGTGGTGTAATCGGCAACAGTTTCCAGAATGGTCCGCAAATCCCGTATAGACACCCGTTCACGTAGAAGATTCCTTAAGATTCGCACCACAACTCCTAGTGATAATTGAGTGGGAATGAGTTCATCCACCACTTTGGGATACGTCTTCGCTAAGTTATCCAGCAAATTCTGGGCCTCCTGTCGACCCAGCAATTCATGCCCATTTGACTTAATGAGTTCGGTCAGATGAGTCGCGATAATGGCCGGTCCATCCACTACCGTATACCCTTCCATTTGCGCTCGTTCTTTCTCCGTCGGGGCGATCCAGACCGCCGGCAATCCGAAACACGGATCCTGGCCGGGTTTCCCCTCTAATCCTTTTCTGGCATGCCCAGGATTGATCGCTAATAAATGTCGAGGCACCAGCTCCCCTTTCGCCACCTGAATGCCTTTCAGCAAAATACTGTATTCGTGTGGCTTGAGCTGCAGGTTGTCCCGGATATGGACAGCGGGCACGACGAATCCCATGTCCAGTGCCGTCTGTTTGCGAATGGCCCGAATTCGTTCCAAAAGCTCTCCGCCTTGCCCATGATCCACAAACGACACTAAGCCATAGCCCACATGCAATTCTAAGAGATCGGGTGGAGTCACTGAATCAACCGATTCCGTAGGAGGTGGCTGCGCGGGATCTTGCGAAGCCCCTTTCCCTTTTCCTAACGGTGCAGCCACAACCGCGGCCTTTTGTTTCTGTTGCCACAGCACATAGGCCAGACCTGCGGTCATCGCCCCCAACAGCAAAAAGGCCACATGAGGCAATCCCGGCAATATCCCTAAAAACACCAACATGCCTGCCACGGCCGCCACTAACTGAGGATTAAAAAAGATTTGTTCGGTTAAGTCCCGGCCGAGACTAGTGTCCGTGGAGACCCGTGTGATAATGATCCCCGCAGCCGTCGACATAATGAGCGCAGGAATTTGGGCGACGATGGCATCGCCCACGGTTAAAAGGGTAAACCGCTTGGCAGCATCCACCATTGACATGCCATGATCCATCACCCCAATCCCGAGCCCTCCCAGGACGTTGATGAAAATAATTAACAACGCCGCGATCGCATCACCCCGCACAAATTTACTGGCACCATCCATCGATCCATAAAAATCCGCTTCTTGGGCGATCATCTCCCGACGTTTTCTGGCTTGATGTTCATCAATGATTCCGGCGTTTAAATCGGCGTCGATACTCATCTGCCGACCCGGCATGGCATCCAACGTGAATCGCGCCGCAACCTCGGCAATGCGGGTGGCCCCCTTGGTAATGACGACAAAATTAATAATCACCAGAATGGAAAACACGACGATCCCCACCGCGAAATTTCCACCCACGACAAATTCGCCAAACACGCGAATGACTTCCCCTGCTGCCGCAGGGCCTTCTGCTCCATGCAATAAAATGGCTCGTGTAGAGGCAATATTTAAGGCCAAGCGAAACAACGTCGTCAGCAAGACGACCGAGGGGAAAACCGAAAATTCAGCCGGACGTCCCGAATGCATCGTGACGAGCAAAATCAACATGGTCAACGTGACACTAAAGGATAAAAACAGGTCAAGCATGAAGGCAGGGAGCGGGATCAACATGAGCAAGAGTAAGCCCACCACGCCCACCGGCAGGAGCACATCCCCGTAATGCGCGGGAGTGAGTTCATCTCGCATTTTTTGAGAATCAAATGACATTTAGTGCCTTAACCGGTTACCGTTCTCGCAGATGTGGTCAATGTATGTTTCAACATGTTTCCTCTAAACCCGGTGAGGAGTTAACTGTAAGAACACTCAAATCATCCATGACTTTCACTCCCGAATTCTTCCATCACCCCTTACTTCTTACTCCTTACGCATTACCCGGTCTGGTCCTGAGTGTTTCGCAGACGATACACATAGGCCAAAACCTCAGCCGCAGCCTGATACAGCGCCGCAGGAATTTCCTGGCCGACTTTGGTGGCTTTGAACAAGCCGCGAGCCAGACTGCGATTTTCCAGAATCGGGACGCCCGCATGTCGAGCAATATCCTTAATTTTTTGCGCCATAAAACCGGCACCTTTGGCCACAACGACCGGGGCATCCATATTCGCCGTGTCATACCGGAGCGCCACCGCGACGTGAGTCGGATTGGTAATAATGACATCCGCCTTGGGAACCGCTTGCAACATCCGTTGTCGAGACCGTTCCCGCTGCAAACTGAGGCGCCGGGAACGAATCTGCGGATCCCCTTCCACATCTTTTGACTCATCTTTCACTTCCTGTTTCGTCATTTTCAAATCCTCGTTGTGTTGCCACCGTTGATACATAAAATCTGCAATGGCCAACAGTAACAAGGCGCCTCCCACGTACCACACCATGTCTTGCACTAAATCCCATGTCATTCCAATCGACTCCACGAGCCCACGAATCGGAAACTGCACAAGATTCGGCAGGGCACCGGATAGCACGCTATAGAGGATCCCTGCGACCATGGCGACCTTCAACAGGGACTTCACCAGGTCCACCACCCCTTTCCACGAAAACAGTCGCTTGAGACCGTTCATCGGGTTCATTTTTGATGGCTTGGGTTGCAGGCCGTCTTCAATCCATAACGGGCCTGTTTGCATGAGAATGGCCGCCAAGGCTAAACCCGCCACAATCAGTCCAAACGGGAGGAGAGGCAGAAACGCTTGATTGGTCACATCCAAGAGCAAGATATACAACGTCGTGGTATCAATCTGTAACGTTCCCGATTGTTCCAACCACTGCCGATAATGGCCGGAGAACTGTTGCAGCATATGGGGCGCCCACAGAGCCAGGACACCCATGCCACCCAACAGGACGAACAAGGGAGGCAATTCCCGCGTAAGAGGCACTTGTCCTTTGCGGCGGGCATCTGCCAGTTTTTTCCCGGTAGGGTCCTCTGTTTTTTCACCACCGTCTTTATTCTCAGCCATGCCCTAATTCCTGTAATAAGTCCCAAAGGATTGCTTCCAGCCCCAGCACCGACTGTTGAAATACTAAGGAAAAGAAGGGAAGACCCAACCCCAACACGATCAGTCCCACCGAAATCGTAACGGGAAAACTGGCGAGTAAAATATTCATTTGGGGGACCAGCCGACCGAGCAACCCCATGGTCACATGCACCAAAAATGTGGCGGCCATCACCGGAAGGGCCAACTTTATCCCTATCTCATAGCTCCCCTGCATCAGGCCTGTGACATCAGTGAGGAGGGGGCCACTCAAGTGCGCCCCGAATGGAGGAATCAGTTGAAAACTACTCCCCAACGCCAAAATCACCAACAGATGTCCGTCTATTTGAAAATACATGAGTGTGGCCAGCACCGTGAGCAATTGCCCAAATACGGGCGTTTGCACTTGTGACACGGGATCGAGCGCGTTGGCCATGGCAAATCCCACTTGAAATCCCAGAACCGCTCCAGCCAATTCGACTGCCGCCATAACCAGTCGCATGGCAAAACCTAGGACCAGGCCGACCAGCACTTCGGCCGCCAAGGCCATGACCATATATGCTGGTTCTAACCAATTGGAAGGCAGGGTAAACGTGACGATAGGGGTTAATACCATAGAGATCGCCACCGCCAGGCCTATTTTGATACGGGCGGGAACCGTTTGCCCTCCAAGCAACGGTAGGGCCGACACAATCACGGCTGTTCGTACCAAGACCACCAGAAATTGCCAGACCTGTTGAATTGCGATATCCCATTGCAACACCAGTTACATCCTTTGAGAAAGACACGTGAAAAGAAAAAAGTGAGAAGCCAGAAGTAAAAAAATTAAAACTGCCGATTTTTTCAATTTTTGCATTCACTCATCGCTTCTTACTTTTTCCTTTTCACTTTTTACTTTTCACTATTTTCATTGCGCCATTTCCGGAATCATCCCCCAGACATTTGTCATAAACCCTACGAGAATTTGTAGCATCCACGGAAACATGACCAGCAGGACGATGAACATCGTGACAATTTTTGGCAAAAAGGTCAGTGTCATTTCATTTATTTGAGTCATCGCTTGAAAGGCACTGACCAGCAACCCTACGACCAAGCTTAACCCCAACATGGGACCTGCGACGTACAAAATAGTTTTGATGGCCTCTTGCCCAATTTGCATGACACCTTCTGGAGTCACCGTTTTTTCCTCTCAAATAGTGAAAAGTGAAAAGAATGAAGGTTAGAAAATATTACGTTCTTGCTTCTCACTTTTTCCTTTTCACGCTCATTCTGTTTATCGAAAGCTATTCATGAGCGAGCCCACAACTAAAAACCATCCATCTGCCAGCACAAACAAAATCAATTTAAACGGCAACGAAATCATGACGGGGGGCAACATCATCATGCCCATGGACATCAACGTGCTGGCCACAATCATGTCAATGACCAGAAACGGAACATAGATCAGAAACCCTATTTGAAAGGCCGTCCGTAGTTCACTAGTCACAAACGCCGGCACCAGAACATGGAGCGGCACATCCTTTGCGCTCTGAGGGTCAGGAATTTTTCCCATACTCATAAACAAGCCTAAATCCTTTTCCCTGACCTGTTTCAACATAAACTCCCGGATCGGTTCGATCGCTCGTTGGATCGCTACCTCTTGCGTGACCTGATTGCCCAAAAACGGATCCAGAGCTTCGGCCCTAATTTGTTCCCATACCGGCATCATGATAAAGAGCGTTAAAAATAACGCTAACCCGATCATGACCTGGTTGGGGGGCGCATGCATGGTTCCCAGGGCTTGACGAAGTAGGCCCAAAACAATCACCACCCGGGTAAACGAAGTGACGAGCATGAGTAAGGCCGGAGCCAACGTGAGCATCGTCAGCATAAAGAGAATGCGTAGACCGAATGTCCATGGCTCCGTCGCGTCTAAGCCTGACACTTGCAAGCTGATGGTAGGATCCTTTGAGGCTTGGCCCCATGCACTGAGAGGCCATCCCATAAGTGGACTCACAGTTGACAGGCAAAGCACACCAACGCACCGTGACCAATTAACGGTCTGAAGACCCGCATGGCGCCCGGAACCCTTCATGAACATTTTGATATCCTTACGGAAGAAGTCTGAGAGACCGAACCTGTTTCATTTTTCTCTGAACCCGTTCTGGCCCATTGCCCCAACCACGCGCCGAGACGCCCTGCAATAGGATCCGCCAGGGTACGCACATATTTGGCTCGCTCTACATCAGTAATTTTTGTTAACAACGTCATTTCTCTCGCCGTGGTTCCCAGCACTAAAACTTCTCCCGCCACATCCACCAACATGATTTGTTTCCCCGTCCCGACACGCAGTCCACCCAATACCCGCATCAGGGGTTCGCCTCCCTTACCAGGCATCTCTCCGTAGGTGCGTCTGACCCAAGCTAAGGCACTTAACAGGACCAGAATGACGAGAGCCAAAGCCCCGGCCATTTTGAGTGCTTCATGAGTTAAATCCATATTTTTCCAGTTCAAAGTAAGGAGTGAATAGTGAGGCGAAAGGAGGGAAGAAAATAATACTTAAATCTCTTTCTCATTCATATCACGCCTCACTCCTGACTCCTTACGTTCTCATCGGAGTTTATTCAGCCGCTCACTCGGGCTAATCACATCAGTGAGACGAATCCCGAATTTTTCGTTCACCATGACCACCTCGCCACGAGCCACGAGCCGGTCGTTGACCAACACTTCTAAGGGTTCGCCAGCTAATTTATCTAATTCCACAATTGAACCCTGCCCGAGTTGTAGGAGATCTTTAATCAACATCTTGGTGTTTCCTAATTGCGCAGACAACACAAGAGGAATATCTAAGATACGGTCAAGGTTGGTCTCTTGCTGAGATTTGTGTTCGGCAATAGCCGGGAGAGCCTGCGGCTTCGTCTCATTCGCCGCTTTTGTCGCAGCTTCCTGAGCCAAGGCCTCCATCATTTCCTTCTCGGCATCAAAGGTATCCATATCCACGCTGTCTTCTTCACTCATGTGTCATCTCCATTGTTTCCAGGTTTCCCCGTCATCCGCAATTTCCGTGAGCCATCCGGATTTATTCTGCTTCCAAAATAATGTCATGAATTTGAAACGATCGCAGGCCCTTCGTCGTTCCTGGAAATCCTAAAAATTTTGGCACCCCTTCCACCGTGGCCAGTAACGGCTTGGTGGTGCATTGTTTCAACGTGATCACATCCCCTGGAGCAAAACGCATCAACTCTTCCACCGACAAGTCGGTTTCTCCCAACGTGACACAGATGTTGACGGGTGCTTCCTGAAGCCTGCTTGAAAATCTCCTCACCCATCCATTGTCCACTTCATAAATATCCGTTTGAAAACTGACTTGAAGCCGATCGCGAATTGGTTCCAGCATGGCATAGGGGAGACAGAGATGCAGATCGCCGACGGAATTGCCCAGCTCAATGCCAAGCGTCACGACCATGACAATATCGGCGGGCAGCACAATTGAAGCCATTTGGGGATTCATCTCTGCCCGTACGGCTTTGATCTTTAACTTTTCCACGGGGTCCCAGGCCTTCTGTAAATCCCTTAACCCCATCTCCATAACTCTACGCATCACTCGTTGCTCAATCAGCGTGAAATCCTGCCCTTCCGGCTTCACGTGAGTTTGCCCCGTTCCACCAAAAAAATGATCAACCAGGAGATATACTGTGGCGGCATCGGTCGCCGCCATAGCCGTGCCACGAAGCGGTTCCATCGAAATAATTTGAAGGTACGCAGGAACGGGCAGGCGTTTTGTGAATTCAGCGAATTTCATGACAGATTGATTGGCCACTGTGACTTCTACCGTTTTTCTGAGAATGTCACTGAGGGCCTGACGAAAAAGTCGGGAAAATTGTTGATGGATCACATCCAGAGTCGGCATGCGTCCACGGATAACCCATTCCTGGTTCCCCAGGTCATAGGGAACCGGTCCGTCTCCTGACTCCTCAATCTCAGGAGGCTCGGTCTCGACATCCCCATCAGATACGCCCCGGAGCAGGGCATCAACTTCATCTTGACTCAGAATCTTTTCCATAGCCTTACACTTGAAAAAAGTGAAAAGGGGAACGTGAGAAGCAAGAAAATGAAGAATTCATTA
>QJYE01000193.1 GCA_003235785.1 Nitrospirota bacterium | reverse complement strand
CAGGTCTATGAGGAATTGACGGCGGCATTAACAGACCGGTGAGGTTCCCTGAGAGCGCTCCACTATTCAACCCTCAGAAGACGTTCCACCGGAACGTCTCTACAACCTAATGGACGTGATGCCCCTGATAATTGATCATGGGGTCTCATCCTGCAGAGACGTCTAAGCATGGTGACGTTTATTCTTCTTTTGAAATGAGGTCTTTGGTCAGCTTGGAGAAGTTTTCGACCCGGAAGGATGGGAGGGCATAGGCCCAACCTTTGACCCGTTGATTCAGTGCTTCGACTTCTTGTTGCACTTCTTCTGGTTTTTTGAGAAGCGTGTCTTTTTCAGGTGTTTGCACATCGGTTTCTTTCTCACCCTTTTCCGTTTCAGCTCCATCGGTCTTTTGGCTATCTTCTGGCTCGGGTTTCGGTTCTGAGGGTTGGATGAGATTGGCGTCGAACTCAGCTGAGAATGTTCCCCATACATTCGGCTCTTGCTTGGTTGTCTGAACGTGTAGCCGTAACCCATCAAATGTTTCTAACACCGCTGACACTCCTGGCTTCCCCGAAAAATCTACCTCCGCTTGTGGCTTGACATCTTCCAAGGATAACTGAACCAGTGTCCCCACCACATTATTCACATTAAATTGCGAGGAGACCTTATACCCGGCAGGAATGGCGTCCAAGTGAAAATCCAAATCCTCCGGCTTGCCCTTTGACAGATGCAGGGTATCTCCGCTTGGATGAGTCACCGTTACCTGATGAACCCGTTTGGTCGGAAGTGCGATCACTTCCTTATCCAACCATTCGCCTGGCACAGTTTCAATTTTCACATTGCCGATCGCCAACCACGTCTGCGGGTCACCTGGTTTTCGCACATAGATATCACTCATCCGGGGATTGCCTTTTGCCGGACGTTGGTTCCCCAATACCAGTTTCGCAGCTTCAGGATTATCGGTAGTCTTCACCGTCACCGTCTTCGACGTGGAACCTTCCTGGTCCTTATCCTGCAACCCCAGGCGATCATATAACTCCGGATTTTTGGTCTTCGGTTCATGGATGCGCAGATCTGCCAACCCAACAATCAAATTTTTGACTTTTTCCACATCAGCCCGATAGCCGGACTTTTCTTTGACGCTCCAGGTCTGTTCCCCTCGCACTAACGTCATAGTCTGGTCTTTAGTTTCAATGACAACCTCATTGACGTCATTCACCAAGCTCATTAAATCGGGAAACACCAGTTGTCCACTTTGGGGAAGACTCGTAGACGTTTCGCGATTGGCAAACACAGCCAACAAAATCCCAACAATGGTGATGCCAGCCAACAGGCCTATAGTTTTTGACTTCATACGGTTCCTTCATCTGTAAATTTGATCATCGCATTTCTCAAAAAATATGTGGAGGCGATTCGTGTTACGCCGATTTTTTCCGAAGACGTGAAGAACTGATCCAGATGCCAACAATGCCAATGAGTACCGGCATGAGTCCGATATTGATGAATTTCACCCAGCTTTCGACACGTTCAATATTTTTGCCCAATTCATGTTGCACGCTACGTAATTCCTTCCGAACTTGGACCAGGTCCTGTCGGAACGTCGCCATGGCTTGTTGCTGCTCAGCACTCATAATCATGGCGTTGCCTGTAGGCTTTTGACTTTGCAATTCCTGAAGCTTGCCTTCAGTGACTTTCAAACGCTCTTGGAGGGCCTTCTCCTTCTCTCGGAATTGCTGTTCGGCATCTTGTTGCAGCGCACGCAACAACGTAAAGGGACGGGAATAGCCGGCTCGACTTCTCACGCTAATAAGGTCATTGCTCCCTGTCAGATTATCCAGCGCGTTGGTCACGAACGTTCCGTTTCCGGAGGTTGGAATCCCAATGCGTTGGCCAAAGAAATTCTGCACCTGGGCCCAGAACTTATCCTGCAAGATATCGGTATCCGCTACCACAATGACATTGATGGGATCTTTAGATTCAGCGAGATGTTCATGAGCCGGCTTGGAGGATGATTCGCTTGAAGGCGCAGGATTGGCATTTTCATCTGCGGCTGGCTCCTTAGGCTGGCCATCAGGGAAAGCCGTCTTCACCTTTCCTGTCACCCGAGCCGCTACCATCATTCTTTCACCTTCCGGTTGATAGCTGCTCAGTATTCCACCGAGATCTGGCATAAATGACAGGCGTGAGGCATCGATTTTCATCGCCGCTTCATCGGATTGAATCAATGGGGTGAGTACCGTTCCTACCTCCCCCTTTTTTTGCAAAATCCCAGCAGAGGCCATGGTGATCGTCGGCACTTGCGCCGTCACCATATCGTCCTGGCTGAAATTCTCCTGACGAAAATCTACCCACACCGGGTAATCGATGACTTGCATCCGCGCCTGTTGCTGAATTTGCACTTTCTTGGCTAACGGCAAATCACCCAATACCTTGCCCTTCACCATTTCCAATCCCCATGCATCAAACAACCTGGGAAGATCAGAATTCCCGGGAGTGGCTCCCATGGGATTCATAGGATTGCCTCCCTCCCTGTCAGATTCGGCCAGCGGATCCACAAAAATCATGGCATGCCCACCCTGTAAAACAAACTGATCAATGGCATAAAGAATTGGATCCCCTAAAGATTTGGGGTGCACAACCATGAGGACGCTCACGTCTTCAGGTATGGTCGTCGCTGTGGCTTCAATCTTTTTGATCTCAAACATTTGTTCAATATGGGTCACAATCAACCAGGGCTGACTGCCACCAGGTTGCTGCATAAAGGGCATGGCCCCCGCCCCATCAATAGGAAGTGAGCTGAGTAATCCGAGGATTTTTTTCTTCGGATTGGCAAGCGTATAAATCATCTTCGTCAAATCATATTCCAAAAACTCTTCCCGCTCCGGTTGAAAAAATGGAATCACCTCTAAGTCATCGGTCGAACTGGTTCCTGCCAAGCCAAAGTAAAACTGGGTGCTCCCGTTATCTAACGGAATGCCCTGCAGCCCATAGGCCACCGCACGATCTTCTTCTTCAGAAAACGGCTCCGGGTCCATCACCTGCAAAAGTAGTTGGCCGTCAGCAACTTGGGCATATTCTTCCAACATTTCTTGGACCCGCGTGGCATACCCTTTGATTCCCGGCAACCCGGTCGCCAGTTTTTTGGATAAATAAAACCGAAGCGTAATGGGTTCCGCCAAATTGCCCAGCACGTTTTTGGTGCCATCTGACAGCGTATAGAGCTGATGGTCGGTCAAATCGAAGCGAGCCGAACGTAAGGCCGCGCTACTCATCATATTGAACGCCCCAAACAACACCGCCGCGAGGGCAATACCCGTTCCTGTCAACAATCGTTTATTCATACATTCCTCTCCGATTGGCAAAACCATTGGCCACCATAGTGTTCGTCTCCTGCATTACTCAGCTTTTTTCATATCGATCACGGTGGCCGTTGCAAACAACCAAAAGGCAATGAGCGAGAAAAAATACACAATGTCCCTCAAATCCAGCACCCCTTTGCTGATGGATTGAAAATGCGTCAAAAAACTAAACGAGCTGATGGCACTCAAAAGAAATTGTGGTGCCCACCCACTAAACAGCTCAAGGACGAGGGGAAAGCCGCTTAAGATGAATCCCAAACAAATCACCACGCTCACGACAAATGCGATGACTTGATTTTTCGTCAGCGCAGAAATGCAGGAGCCGATGGCTAAAAACCCGCCCGCCATCAAGAGGCTTCCAATATAGCTAGCTACAATTACCCCATTATCCGGCTCGCCCAGTAAATTCACGGTAATCCACATCGGAAAGGTCAACGCCAGGGCTATCCCGGTGAAACACCAGGCCGCCAAAAATTTCCCTACGACCGCCTCCCACATCGTCACGGGCAAGGTGAGCAACAGTTCTATCGTGCCCGAACGCCGCTCTTCCGACCAGAGGCGCATCGCCAATGCCGGAATGAGAACCAGGTAGAGCCAGGGATGGAAATCAAAAAACGGGACGAGATCCGCTTGACCTCGAACAAAAAAGTTTCCCAAGTAAAACGTAAACGCTCCACTGAGCATAAGAAAGATGACGATAAAAACCGCCGCAATGGGTGTGGCGAAATACCCGACCAACTCCCGTTTAAATATGACTCGAATGCGTTCCACAATGCCTCCTTGCCTATCGAATCCGCTCTGGTACGTTTTAGGTTAGTGCCTGCTTGTGCGTGGTTAAGAGACGAAAGACCTCATCCAATTGCCCGCGATCCGTATAGAGCTCCCGAACCTCCCATCCCTGTTCCCTGGCATAATGCCCGATGTCTGGAAGAATCCATTCCCCCTCATCCGGATAAATTCTAAATTGCACGAGACTTCCTTCCTTACCCTGTTCCTCAACTTTTTTGACCCCTTTGACGGTCATGAGACAATCCTGGACGATAGCCGGCTCCACCCCACTCACCGTCACCAACACGGTGTTATGTGTCGGGGCCATTCCTTCTAACTCTGCCGGGGTACCATCGGACACCACTTTGCCTTTGGCAATAATCATCGCACGAGAACACACCGCATGGACTTCTTCCAAAATGTGCGTGGAAAGAATA
>QJYE01000496.1 GCA_003235785.1 Nitrospirota bacterium | reverse complement strand
AAGGCGGCTTGCACCGAAAGCCATTAGGGTTTGGTAGGGGCGGGTATACATCTTCCAAACACTAAGATGGATTCCCGATAAAAACGTCGGGCATGACGAGAGGGGGGCATGTGGGAATGACCAGAGAGGAGCATACCGGGAATGATCTGAGGGGCTGAGAATGATGAGAGTGGATGCTTTAGTTTTTGAGCTTATGAGGTTTGGGGAATAGGGCAGTGTTCCAGGATTTCTTGAAGGGCAGTGACGACCGTTTTAATGGCTTCAATCTTTACAGGCTGAATGGACGGTGTAGGTATGGAACAGGTGGCACCACGGGAAAGGAGATATTCAGTTATGCGAACTTGGCCCGATAAGGCAGCCGAATGTAGCGGGGTCATGCCGATGGCATTGGTGGCGTCAATTGGTGCGCCAGCATCAAGGAGCAGTCGAGTCAAGTCAGCGTCCCCGGCTTGGGCGGCCACATGGAGAGCCGTCCATCCTTCTTTGAAGGGTGTGTGAACCGGTGCGCCGTTGGCTAATAAAAAGGCGACCATGCGTTGATGGCCTTCTTGAACGGCGATGTGGAGGGGGGCGGTATCGCTCCCTGTTCCATTGACCGTTGCTCCATATTTGAGTAGGAGTTGGGCCACATCCACATGTCCTCCCTTTGCCGCCAGATGTATGGGTGTCCATGTCGATTGATACGCGGCATGAACATCGGCCCCTTCTTCCAGCAACAGTTGTGTCAGGGGAATTTGTCCGAGACGAGCAGCAAAGTGTAAGGGGGTGGCGCCTTGGGCGGTGCGTTGATTCACGTCTGCTCCTTGGGAAATTAAATGACGAACCAAAGAGATGTTTCGTGCTTCAATGGCTTGAAAGAGATCTTGGGAGGGTGAGTGGTTCCAACCGGCAATGATGCCATACGAGAGAAGGATGCCAATCACCAGTCCTATATATTTAACAATTTTGAATCCTCGTGTTTGCATCATGGTGGAGGCTCCAGAGATAAAGGCCGTGAATCGGGCAGTTCCGATTGTTGGGTTTGTCTTGTTGATGGGGTCTGGAGGTGAGGAAACAGGATTCGGTGCTTGGGGGCTATTCCCCGTTTGGCGGGGAAAGAGAGAGATGTTCAGGGTTGAAGATGGCGGAACGCGGTCCTAGCCAAGGCTTCAGACAGAGATGAATGGCTTTTTAGGACACCGTGGGATGTATCGGAATGCTTGGTAGTGCGGGAATGTCTTATGCAGGCGAAAGATTACGGGGCGACTTCTGCCTTGTCTTGTTGAGTCATTTCAGATTTCCGTCGGGCTAATTGATCAGCTTGAAGGATGAGTCCATCCAGCACGTAGTGCCAATGCATGGCGGTACTCATGGCCTTCTCAAAGAGAATGCCCCCCTCCTTCGTTTCCATGTCGAGGAAATTGACCACGAGGATAGGCTCCTCTTGATCATGAGTGACCACGAAGAGATCAATTCGCTGGTTTGAGTTATTTGATGATCCCATGTGCAAGCTTTTGATCAGGGATTTCTTTTGAGGATGAAGTTCTTTGATAAACAGGACCATTTCTTGGGGATGGGTCCGTTTGCCTTCTCCCAGCACTTCGCCATTTTTAATGAGTGAAGAACCGAGTAAGTCGGTGATGGGAAGGATCCGTGGGCTAGTGGTGGGGGAGGTGAAGAGGCAGATCTGATGGGTGCGTTCATTGACTGCTATTCCGCCAAGGCCATCGTTCCCCATATACATTTGAGAGGGGATGAAATTGGTCCCCTCGATTTTTTTCGCTGAGGGGGTTGACTGTGGGGGGGTGTGGACGATGATAAAAAGAAGACCGCCAATAGTGATGAAAGCCACCAGACCAAAAAAAAGAACAAAAGCATCCATAGTACTCCAGTAAGACTTTAATATGTGTAAAAACACGAAGACAATGCTACATGCGTGTGTTACTGACTGAGACTCACAACGAGGGAAGGTAATCTGCTTTTTTCGTCCACATGTGTTCTTCTGTTCAGGCAGGAGCAATGGGCCTCACTGTGCCACGGTCGTCCGAGTCCTCCCGCTCTGAAATGCATGAAGCCGAATTCATGAGGCGAGACAAACCAACAACGACGAATAGATTTTTCAAAGGGTGTCATTCGGAAGTTCCCATATCTTTCGGCTGGATTCGAGAAACCCTTTACAGCTGGAAAATGTATATTTTCTGCTGAAAAAATAAGGATTTTATAAGGACACGTGTGTATCATTAAGGGTTTCTTTTTGCTCATCGCGACGGTGACGTACGTAAAAAATCTGGCTATCCTATACCAAGAGAAATTGAGCATGAAGCAATCTTGCCTTTCTTCTTGGGTGTGGAGATTCGTTGAAGTTCCCCAGGCCGTTTGGTAAGCTGCGAGTCCTGTTTTTCATCACTTTTTACACGTCACAGCAATAGGGGAAATCATGGCACAGTTGGGAAAAGCGCTGATTAGCGTCTCGGATAAGACTGGAGTGGAATTAATGGCCAAAGGCTTAGTCGGGCTTGGGGCCGAAATCTTGTCGACCGGGGGCACTGCCAAAATGCTTCAGGATGCCGGCATTGGGGTGACAGAGGTGGCGCAGTATACGGGGTTCCCCGAAATCATGAATGGCCGGGTGAAAACCTTACACCCCAAAATTCACGGAGGGCTTTTAGGGCGGCGTTCCGTCGAGGCGCATATGAAACAGATGAAAGACCAAGGAATTGCGCCTATTGATGTGGTGGTCGTGAATTTGTATCCCTTTGAGTCGACGATTGCGAAGCCCGGCTGTACGTTTGAAGAAGCTATTGAAAACATTGATATTGGTGGTCCCTCTATGCTGCGTTCGGCGGCGAAAAATCATGAAGATGTGTTAGTCGTTGTGGACCCGATAGATTATGCCAGGGTGCTGGAGGCGTTGCAGTCAGGGACCGTGTCCTTAGGATTGCGACGTGAACTTGCGAAAAAAGTGTTCTTCCATACGGCTCGGTATGACAGTTTGATTGCCAATTACCTGAACGCGCAATTGGCGGATTCATCTGAGCAGAAGTTCCCGACGCTTCTGACGCTGACATATGAAAAGGTTGATGATCTTCGCTACGGAGAAAACCCCCATCAAGCTGGCGCCGTCTATCAGGATCGACGGACCAAAGAGGCCTCCGTCTGTCAGGCCAAGCAACTCCATGGCAAAGCCATGTCCTACAACAATTATCTAGATGCCAATTCAGCATTGGAGTTAGCTAAGGAATTTGATGAGACCGCCGTGGTCATCGTCAAGCACAACAATCCTTGTGGGGTAGCGTTGGGCGATACCCCGGTAGAGGCGTATGTAAGGGCACGGGAAACCGATCCGGTGTCGGCCTTCGGGGGAGTGATTGCCTGTAATCGGGCGGTAGATTTGGGAATGGCCAAAGAGGTGACATCCACCTTTGTCGAAGTCTTGATTGCCCCATCCTTTACCGAAGAAGCCTTGACCGAATTGCAACGCAAGAAAGATTTACGATTGCTCGCAGTCGGCTCATTGGAAACAACTCAACGCGATAGCCTGGATATGAAAAAAATTGTGGGAGGCCTCCTGGTCCAAGATCGGGATTTAGGATCATTGCGTGATTTAGGGGACTTAACGATTCCCTCTCAACGGCAGCCCACGAATGAAGAATATCAAGCCTGTGATTTTGCCTGGAAAGTATGCAAACATGTGAAGTCCAATGCCATCGTCTTTTCCACAGCTCAGCAAACGGTGGGGATTGGCGCAGGACAAATGAGCCGCGTCGATTCAGTCAAGTTGGCCACTATGAAAGCTAATCTGCCGATTAAAGGGTGTGTCATGGCGTCAGATGCCTTCTTTCCCTTCCGTGATGGGATCGATGCGGCGGTGAGTGCCGGAATTACAGCGGTAATTCAGCCGGGTGGTTCTATTCGAGACAAAGAAATCATTCAAGCAGTGGATGAACAGCAGGTGGCCATGATTCTCACCGGCATGCGCCACTTCCGGCATTAAGGAATTCTATAACTTGGTTGTCTTCGTTGGGCTGGCATTTCACGAATTCATATCTTTCCTCCTTATCTAGAAGATCATGAAACTTCTTGTCATTGGCAATGGTGGGCGTGAACATGCGCTCGTGTGGAAACTGGCGCAATCGCCACGCGTCTCGAAAATCTACTGTGCGCCGGGGAATGCCGGAATCGCTCAGTTGGCTGAATGCGTACCCATAAAAGTAGATGACCTATCCGGTCTGCAAGCGTTTGCCAAAGACCACGCCATTGATCTGACCATTGTTGGGCCGGAATTGCCCTTGTCGTTGGGGATTGCTGACGAATTTCGTAAAGCGAAGTTGCGAATTTTTGGCCCTACCCGCAATGCCGCTCGAATTGAGTCGAGTAAATCTTTCGCCAAAGAATTGATGGTGCGCGAAAATATTCCGACCGCGGCCTCTCGAACCTTCGATCAATTGGACGCGGCCCTCGCCTGGCTGGAATCGTGTGACCTGCCCATTGTGGTGAAGGCCGATGGCCTCGCTCAAGGCAAAGGGGTCATCATTTGCGCCACGAAAGTGGAAGCTCAAGAGGCGG
>QJYE01000541.1 GCA_003235785.1 Nitrospirota bacterium | reverse complement strand
AAACACACGCGGAGCTATTTCTGAATAACTCACGCCACATCGCAGACAGGCCAAGTGCTCACTATAAATCCGAACCTGTTCATCTTCGGTCAGCACCCCGACAAGCCCCTGAGTCATCTTAAGAGCGGTTTCCACCGAATCGGCCAGACGCCGGGCCACGCTGGTGTCGGATTTCACCACGACCCGATCAATCACAATTTCAATGGTATGTTTTCGCTGTTTATGGAGGCTGATCGATTCACCAAGATCACGGATTACACCATCGATGCGCACTCGAACAAATCCCGCTTTTCGGGCAGCCAGAAGTTCTTTCCGATATTCGCCTTTTCGTCCACGTACAATGGGAGCGAGAATTTGAATCTTACTACCAACCGGAAAGCCTAAGATCGCATCCACCATTTGCTGGACTGTTTGCGCCACAATGGCATTCCCGCATTGATAACAAAAGGGATGCCCAATCCTGGCAAATAACAAACGGAAATAATCATAGATCTCTGTGACTGTTCCAACCGTTGAACGAGGATTGTGGCTAGTCGTTTTCTGCTCAATGGAAATGGCGGGGGAAAGGCCGTCGATAGAATCCACATCCGGCTTGGTCATCTGCTCAAGAAATTGCCGGGCATAGGCCGACAACGATTCCACGTATCGCCGCTGGCCTTCTGCATAGATCGTATCGAATGCTAAGGAGGATTTACCCGACCCACTTAAGCCCGTCATCACCACGAGTTGATCACGGGGAATTTCGAGGTCAAGATTTTTGAGATTGTGCTGGCGAGCACCTTTGATCACAATTGTATTCTGCATGGGACGGGAGTATATCATAAGAAATAGGAGGGCCAAGGCACTTCAAGGCCACTGAGAATTGACCCTTGAATGAGGGGTCGGATACAATCTTTTAGATTGTTACCCACGGATTGCCAACAGGATCTTTCTCATAATTATCATCTTTCCATTACCCCTTTTATCTCCCTTATCAAGAGGAACTTCATGAAGAATGTGAACCGTATAATTATCTGGCCATGTCTTATGCTGTTACTAACTCTCATGTTTTTCATTACTCCGACTTGGGCCGCGAAGTACGAACTCACTCGTAATAGTGTTGAAAACGCCAAGGACGTCGACGCCAAAGACATTTCCCTATTTCGCGTTAAGCTGGGTGATTCTGAAGCCAACGCTGTTGAATCATTAGTGGAACAAAAGCTATCAGGGGTTCGTGCTGAACAAGAAGGGGCCTTTATTTTGTTGTGGGACAAGGAAAATCCCACAGGGGCCATGGCCGGTGTCCGCATCACGGATGGGAAAGTGGATTTGATTTTCATTAATAACCGGTTTGCCCATAAAGTTCGGGGAGTCTTTCGGCACGTTTTGGGAGCCTCCACGATGAAAGAAATCCGGGATCTTCTCGGCCAGGAAGACTTTCCGAATGAAACCCTCATGGGAGCCAAAATGTTATACGAAAAACAAGGGTTCCTCGTGAATTTTCTGGATCGGCAAGTCAACGTCGAATTTTGTCTGGGCTGCGCAGATCTCTTTTCGGGATTCTAAGCGGCACGACGGGTGGGTCGGTCTCGTTGATTCACCCCGCATTCATTCTCACTATTCTTCTCGTACAACAAGAGGGTCGCCTTCCCTCTGGCCATACCAATCATGTTACAACCCCCCGACGCCTACCCATCGGATAAAGGCCCAATCTAAATGGATGACAGCATTCTCGCCACGCATGTCCTCGAAGGAGAATTGAGTCTCGAAGGCACACTGCGACCACAACGTTTGGTGGAGTATATCGGCCAGGAGCGGATGAAGGAATCGCTCCGCGTGTGTATCGATGCTGCACTTGGACGTGGAGAAGCTCTGGACCATGCTATTTTTTATGGTCCACCGGGATTGGGAAAAACGACCATTGCCCATATCATCGCCAAAGAAATGGGCGGCACAATCCGTTCTACTTCGGGGTTGGTTCTGACCCATGCCGGAGATCTGGCCGCCATTTTGTCGAATCTTCAACCGCGAGACGTCTTATTCATTGATGAAATTCATCGTCTTCCTCCAGCCGCTGAAGAAGCCCTCTATCCAGCCATGGAGGATTATCAAATTGATCTGGTGATTGGGCAAGGGCCGTCACTTCGTACCATGAAACTGGACCTCCCCCCATTCACGCTGATCGGGGCCACGACACGAGCCGGCGCGCTCACTTCGCCCCTTCGGGAACGATTTGGGTTGGTCTATCGCTTAGATTTTTACCAGCCCGAAGAATTACAAGTGATCATTTCCCGGTCCGCACGGTTGTTGAATGTTCAAATTGACGATAACGCGGCCGGGGAAATTGCACGACGAGCCCGTGGCACCCCACGTATCGCCAATCGCCTCATCAAACGCGTGCGTGATTTTGCCGAAGTCAAAGCACAGGGACACGTCACTCAATCAGTTGCCCAAGAGGCCTTACAATGGCTTGGCGTTGATCAGGCAGGATTTGACGAGATGGATCGAAAAATTTTGTTGACCATCATTGAAAAATTTAAAGGCGGCCCAGTGGGAATTGAAGCCCTGGCGGCCGCCGTACAGGAAGAAAAATCTACATTAGAAGATGTGCATGAACCCTATCTTCTGCAATCTGGGTATCTGGATAGGACAGCCCGCGGCCGTCAAATTACGCAAAAAGCCCTGCAACATTTTGGGGGAAATCTCAATCTCTTTTCGATGGGTCGCTGAGAAGATCTTCCCTTTCTCCTTCAAACCTAACAGGCTTTCCCTTCCTTTTCTCTCTCCCTATTTTTTAAAAATTCTACCAATCCCAACCCCCTCCATTGACGTATTGACGGTACCTTAAAAGTACCGGATATAGTAGAGGAAACTTTAAATTCGGCCCATGAGCCACATGAATCAACCCGTTCGGTCTTATCCGTCAATACGGGTATGAGGGGTTCTTATGAATTATTTCCTCTTGAAATCTTTCCATTTTTCGGACAAAAAAACTCCCCCATCATGGAAATATCTAACCATGCGTCAGCGCTTTTTTCTGGCCTTTTTCTGTTCCTTGAGCCTAATGACCTTAGCCCAGGCTAGTGAACTACAAATCATATTGGGGGATTCATGGGTGGAGGATGGCTACATTTTTCATGTTGATATTCAATTGCCGCCCTACAATGATTATTGCTCAACAACAGGGAAAGGATTCATTGGCTTTAACGTGTTTTATGATGACACGACAAGCCTGGAAGGAGAGTGGACCTTTGGTATCGCTCCGTGGCCTGGTGGGCTTGAGCCTGATTCCCGGGTGGGGTCACATATGACTGCTGTGGCCCCTCAAGTACATTGCACTAAATTTTCCCCTTGCACAATTCAGAATGTTCAAATCGTAAAGGCTTGGTGCCCACCCCTAGAAGGAGAAAGCCTTTATGCGGAATGAATCCACAGCCTCACATCCTTTATCAGAAAACCCCATATAGTCTGAATTTAGACAACAATTCGTAACATGTGCATGTTACGAAAAATTTTTCCATTCTCATAATGAAGCTGGATACATAACCACGCCCACCCAATGGAGAAAAGTTTACAAGAAAAATCAGAAATGGGTAAGACTACTTTGCAGGGGATTCCGGAAGATTCCCGTGATCCAGGATGCCTTCCACATCCCGCAATCCCGTTTTCGCACGATCGACATACAAGTGGTATGGCGAGCCTTGGTAGGTTTCAATAATTCGGCGGTAGGTGCCACGGGCTTTGGCATACTGTTGGGTTTCTGAAAAATAACGGGCAAGAGCTAACCAATTCTCGGCAGCCGTTTCTTTTGCTGTTTTAATGATTTTCCATTCTTGCATTTTCTCACCCTGCTTCATTTGACCAACACGACGGAGCAGGCGTTCTTCCGCGCTTAGCGCTATCACCTCGATCTGTTCATTTTCAGATATGGCTTGGGCAACTTGATGAGATTCCAAATGGTTATAGAACGTTTCCACATGGCCTTTAATGGCATCGGCCTGTTGCTGATACCTGCTTCCTGTGCACCCAATAAGATTGGCCACAATAAGGAGGGCAACGAAGATTTTCAACCATGTGCACTTCTTCATTGAAAACAAGTAAAGCAAAGACGCGTTTTTCATGTGAGCCTCTTTCCAGTGACAATGATAGTCAGACTAAATTGAGCGATTCCTCATGGCGACCTGCACCAATCCCTTGGCACATCTCATCCCTAAGAATCGTTCAACTTAGGTCAGATTAACCTCTTTAACCGTTCACATGCCTCATTCAAATCCGCATCCGTCTTGGCAAAACTGAATCGAATATATTGCTGACCTCGGTCCCCTTGAAAAAAGGCTTCCCCAGGCACGCCCGCCACACCAGTTTTGTCCAAGATCCACAAGGCTTTGGCCTTCCCATTATCCCCGGGTAGGTGGGACACATCTGCTAACACGTAATAGGCCCCTTGTGGGATCGTGGGTGTCAATCCAACCCTTTCCAACACCTCACAAAATCGATCACGCTTGGCTTGAAAGGCCACGCACATCTCCTTGTAAAAGGAATGCCCCAATTCTTTGATCCCCACGGCCACC
>QJYE01000236.1 GCA_003235785.1 Nitrospirota bacterium | reverse complement strand
CCCCACAAAAAGAATGGAGAGCCCCGGCGCCAGATAATCAGGAAGTCCAGGGAATATGCGGGGC
Organism: Nitrospirota bacterium; assembly: GCA_003235785.1. Classification (GTDB taxonomy): domain Bacteria; phylum Nitrospirota; class Nitrospiria; order Nitrospirales; family UBA8639; genus Nitrospira_E. The sequence continues at coordinate 4,516 of QJYE01000236.1, read as the reverse complement.
ATCTTATGTAGAGCCTATAAAATGGGGATAGAATGAGAAAACAGGACGAAAGGAGTGAATCGGAATGTTGATTTAGTGAGCCGTGATTTGAGATTGGATCTCAGTAAATGTTTTCTCAGCCTCGGGAAGAAGATCATCCCGTTTCTGTTCTTTGGCTAACTCCAGAGCCCGCTTGGCAAGATCATAGGCTTCTTGATGTTCCCCTCGTTCTGCGCAGACACGGGCGACAACCATTCGAGCATTAATCGATTTTGGCTCCCGCTTAATCACCTGGCGCAACATCACCTCACCTTTCTCATCATCTCCGCCAAGAAATCCCGGCACCTCAATGAGAAGTGTGCCTTTGGCAGACAACGCGTCCAAATGATTAGGATTGAGCGCCAGGGTTTGATCGAGCTCCTCCATCATCCGTCCATATTCAAACACCGAGAAAAAGACTTCCCCATTGGACCGCATACGTTCACCAATGCTACAGAATAAGGCAAAATGCGCATCAGCCGATTGGCTATCTAACGCCACCGCCTTTTCGGCCATGTCCCGCCCTCGATCAAAATGGGCAGCCCGACTATCGGCATCCTTCTCACGTCGTCCTTTTTGACATTCTTCCATAGCCTGACTGGCCAAGGCTTGCACCGATTCCTCAGCCCACGCGCTAGGCCCAACCACCAGACAGCACACAAACCCGAGCCAGAGAAGATCTAACCCTCGCCTCATCACTCTCCCTTTCAGTCGTAGCATTGGCACTCTGATTCTTTTCGGATAAATATGCGCAATACTGTGTTCCAGGCCAAATAAAGCTGATTTCTATATCATATTCAAAGTTCCTTGCCAATATGATCAAGCCATCCCATTTCATGGTGGTTCAACGCGGAGACAACCTCACTATTTGATTTGATAATGTCAGCCCGCCATTTTAGGTGAAAAAGGGCCTTCTTCAGTTTCTACACCAATGTGACGAAAAAGACGTATAATCACATTTTCCGATACGTCTTATTTGAACAACACGCCCATAAAGAACCAGGCGAAAAGAAGGGCTGGGCATAGACCGAACGTCTTCACATAAAGGAACGCAACCAAAATGGAGGAAGAAGAAATTCGTCAATTATGGGCAGAGGGGGAGGATTGGGTGATCAAACGGCAAAATAACCAATACTCCCATCGTCCAGAGGGAAAATATGGGAATTGGCAGCCAGGCCTTCCTGCTGGCGTGTTTGCCATGGATGTCGAAACCCTCTTTGATGAGTAACGGCCCGCAGCAGCCATTCCCTGAGGAAAGCCCTTAATCCAGCAGAGCCTCCTTTCCACCGCATCCTTCACAACACCACAGCCTTCCAGTTACCATTCCACATGCGTTTACCTGGACGAATCATCGGTCTTCTTAAAGAATATATGCATGATTTGGTCGAACAGGCCAAACAGGAACAAGCGGCCCAGGCCACCTTTGGATTCGCGACGCCGCCTTACCGCCCGGATCAAGCCATTTCCGATCTGCTCGCGATCCTGGACGACCGCATTGAGTCAGAAGGCGTGCAGGTCGGCCTTTCCGTCGAATTTCTCCATCAAATGTGGACCCTCTGCAATGGAGCGAATACACACATTTCCGAGACAGTCTGGCTGCGAAAAAATATTGATGGCGGGAATGGTTCACAAGCAGAAGTGCGACAACAGACCTATCAGGCCCTCATCACGTTTCTCGAATCCCAGCCTGAGGAAAATCACCCGGGAGATCATACCCGGAATTGAAGCGCAATCCACCCTTCACGTTTCCGTATGGCTTGTAACGTCCACCCCTGGCTGGTAAACCGGTCCACGATCTCCGACTCATCATCTTCCAGGAGTCCTGATAAAAACAGTTGCGTCGCAGAAGACCGCATCCTCGAAAATTCAGGCGCGATGGCCAGGAGGGACTTCCGATCAATATTCGCCACAATGATCTCGTATGATTCATCCGCCAGTTCATCGATCCGGCAAGTGCGCAGAACCAGTTCTTTGGCAAACCCATTCACGACGGCATAGTCCTTAGCACAATCAATGGCCACCGCATCAACATCAATCCCCAGCGCAGACAACGCACCCAGCCGTAAGGCCACCATACTCAGAATGCCACTCCCGGTCCCAACATCTAAGACCCGGCAGCCTGTGAGGGCGCCCAAATCTTCCAGCCATTCGACCAGAAGATGGGTCGTGGCATGATGCCCGGTCCCAAAAGCTTGCTTGGGATCAATCACCAACTCAATCCCATCATCCGGCATCTCCATGGTCGCCCAACTGGGGCGAATCCCAATACGACGACCAAGACGAAGGGGTCTCACTGAAGCTGCCCATTGGGCATTCCAATCCTGATGTTTGACACGTTGAACTTGAATGGCCGTATGGGGAACCGTGGCTTTGAGTTGAGCCAGCGCCTCCTGCAAGGCTTGACGCAGAATGACCTCGCTCCCCTGCCAATAGATCGTCAAGACGCCATCTTGCTCCCACAGCCCCAAAAATTCCTGGCAGGCTAAGCAGCCTGACAGTTCCGCTCCATCCACACAAGCAGGAATTTTCATCTCTAAGGTAGGCGAAGGACGCATATGATTGACGGAAGTAGGAAGAGCGGCTAATGTCTCACACGGTATGAAAATTTCTCGCACGGACCAACGACAAGACGCCTTAACCCGCCTGCTCCGTCGTGGAGATCGCCTCACCACCCAAGGGAACCTTGTCAGTCAACGCTTTAGCCGATACCGACTCGGCATCTTTCTTCTAGGCGCGGCGGCCTGTATCGGCTTATATCAACATGCATGGTTCCATAGTGGCAACCTTGTCCTTTTGATTGCTCTGACCGTTTTTCTCACGACCACCTGGTTTCATCAACGATTAAAATCACGATTGCGCCGATTGGACCTGTGGATGACGATCAAAAAAGATCTTCTGGCACGACTCCAGCTGGATTGGCCCAATATACACAGTCCAAGCCATCAGGCCCCGACTCATCATCCTTTTGCCTTGGACCTCGATCTCACCGGCCCCCATTCCCTCCTCACTCTACTCGACACCACATTTTCTTCAAATGGACAGACCCAACTCCTACGCTGGGTGTTTCAAGCCAACGAGGCCGCGTCTGATGCCCTCCCCTGGAGTGTTCGACAAGCCTTCATTCGAGAGCTCACGCCTCTCTCGCGTTTACGAGATCGTTGTCTCCTGGCCACACGTCTTATCAGCCCCGACCCATTAGACGGAACACGAATTCTTTCGCTTCTCGAACAACCCATTGCCATTCCCCATCTCTCCTGGCTCATCATTGCGGCTTCCAGCCTGTGTGCTCTCACCCTTCTGTCAGGCCTCTGGACGCTGTTCACGGGCGCAGCAAATTTTTGGGTATTTTCATTGATCATTTATGGTGGCCTCTATTTCATGTTATCCGGATCCATCGCCCCACTCTTCGGGCGAGTTCTCGCCCTGCACGTCGAACTGGAAAAGCTCGTCACCGTCATTGCCACGCTTGAACAATCATCCTTGTCCAATCAGCCAACCATTCGCCAACAATGCCACACACTCCTGACGCACGAGATTCGACCAACGTCCTGCCTCAAACAACTCGGGCGGATCTGCCAAGGTCTCAGCGTCAAAGCCCATCCCCTCGTCCATTTGGCCTTGAACGCCGTCATTCCTTGGGATTTACTCTATGTTGGAAAACTCAACCGGCTCATCACAACCTTGCATGATATCCTTCCCGTGTGGTTGAACACCATTGGGCAACTTGATGCCGCCAGTGCCCTAGCCAGATTTGCCTATGTGAATCCGGACTATCAATGGCCACAATTGGATACATTAGATACGCCAGAGCGCCAGCCTGGCCTCACCTCGGTCGGCCTCGGTCATCCACTCATTGCGCGGTCCCACCGGGTCACCAATGACCTCGACCTCCGTGGCGAAGGTCACATACTTCTGGTGACTGGTTCCAACATGTCAGGAAAAAGTACCTTCCTTCGAACCGTCGGCATCAACCTCTGCCTCGCCCAAGCCGGCGGGCCAGTCTGCGCCACCTCATTTTCATGGTCGTGGCTTCGTCTGTATTGCTGTATACGGGTGATTGATGCCTTAGATGAAGGACTTTCGTATTTCTATGCGGAAGTCAAACGACTGAAACTCATCTTGGATGCGGTTCACGCAATCACGTCCCAACCCGTGTTATTTTTAATTGATGAAATTTATCGGGGTACGAACAATCGTGAACGGTTAGCAGGCAGTGAGGCTTTTGTCCAAGTGCTTCAACACAGTCGTGGCTTAGGAATGATTTCCACGCACGACTTGGAACTCACCCGGCTGGCAGATGGCAACGGACATATTCGGAATGCGCATTTCCAAGAATCCGTAGAAGACGGAACATTGCATTTCGACTACCAGCTCCGACCCGGACCATGCCCCACCACCAATGCTCTCCGCATCATGGCCCAAGAAGGCTTACCAGTACCCAAAATCAGTGAAAAGTAAGTAGTAAAAAGAAAAATGGTTCAAACAGGTAGGAGAAGAA
>QJYE01000384.1 GCA_003235785.1 Nitrospirota bacterium | reverse complement strand
CCGCTAAAACGGTTCCCAAATATCCCGGAAAACCGCCAAAAACAAACGCCAGAATTGTCACCATGACAACAAAATTGAAATTCCTTTCTCTCACGTACTACCTCCTCCTCTTTTATGGGAATATTAATCCATTGCCAATTTTCAAATGGACGACACAAACTTCAGTTCTTACCCGGGTAAGCCTTTTCCCCATGCCATTCACCCTCTCCTCTCCGACAATTCACGGAGTTGAGCATATTCCTTACCTCGGATTTTCAACACCCTCATAAAGGCCATGATTCGATTTTGCCTTAAACCTAGAAACCACAGTTGGATCACAAAATCCCGCCTTTTGGCGTATCTCCAAACACCCCTTCAATTTATATGATAACCACGAATTCTTTAAATTCAACAAACACACCCAAACCTTACACGTTTTTCTGGCCAAACTGGCGTTTGTAGGGCAGATAATATTCGCATCCTTTATTTGGGGGGAAATTCTGGATAATCAGTGGGTGTCGCCTCCTCAGGGTTTTGCCTACACATCGTTGGGGGAACATTTCCCCTTCTTGGTCAGTCCAACATCGGCATAAGATAGACGTCTCACCGAGACGTCTCTACAGGATAAAACAGCATGTCAAGAAACCACGTCCATTTTTTTTGTAGAGACGTTCCGGTGGAACGTTTTCTGGAACCGATAGAGAACCGCCGAATAGGGAAGAGCCCTTCGCGTTACCCATGCTAAAATCTACTGGTTCTCTTTCGAACCGGAAAAACAAGAATAATGTTCCGGCCCGGAGCATCGAAATGATGGCCGGAATTCCTACTAAACCTCCGACAAGGGAACGCGCCAAAAAGTACTTTTTATCCTTAGCTCATTCGTGTTGAAGGCAGGAAGGACAAAAAGAACAGTATAACTTCAAACAATAACCGCAATGGCAAAAAAGAACTCAACTGGCCATGAGCTTGTGGTTGGGCTTTACTTGTTCGGAAGCTGACTGCGTTTAGCAAGAAAAGAAGGACGGAGCAACCGTTTGCCCCGCATGATATGGAGAATAAAGACGCGCGAACCCTCTTCCCGATAAAAAACTCGGTAGGGTGGCTCGACGATTTGTCTGTAGCGCCATCCCTTTAACTCCTGTGGTTTGAAACCGCTCTTGGGATGATCACTAAGCTGACCCACGTGTCGAAATACGCTCTGGAGCAGAGCTTTCGCCGCTTCCGGATTGTGTCCAGGGCGATGTAGTCAGCGATAGCATCCAGATCGCTAAGCGCCGGTTTGACCCAAATTACTTCAGCCAGCGCTTCATGCGCTTCTTGGCCTGCGCATGGGTGAGGGTACGCTTTTCCTCAACCGCTTTCCCCCCACGCGCGATTCCCTCAAGCAAGCTCATCCGTTGCTGCAAGGTATCGTAGGTTTCCACGTCCACCAAGTAGGCGCTTGGCACGCCGTGCTGCGTAATCAAAATAGTCTCCTTGTTCCGTTCCAGCTCGGATAGAAGCTCTGTGGCTTGCCGCTTCAGTGTTGTGACGAGTTCAGTTCGCATAGGAGTGATCCTATAATAGCACTCTGATTGTGCCAAGCCCTTTTTGGGCGCGCAGAGTCCGCGGCTGAGCAGATGCGGCAGAAAAAAACGGGAACTATGGGAATCGGAAAAAGTCTTTCATTTCAAGCATGTCATTTGTCAGCAGACATCGATTCCAAAGGGAGAACTTAATCCTTTCCTGAATCTTTCATTCCCTTCAAAAAAAGACTCCTCCATCTTTTCACCTTCAACCCTACTACCGAACAATCAGAACGGAACAGGGGGCATGTTCGAGAACCTTCTGGGATACGCTTCCGAGGAGAAAGCGTGTGATCCCTTTTAATCCTCGTGCTCCCACCACAATCATCTGAACATCGTGCTGCTTGGCTGATTCGAGGATGGCCTGCGGAGGGTCACCACATTTCCATTCAATTTCGACATTATTGGGTCCATTCTGAAACGATTCAGCGACTTCACGGAGAAAGGCTTCGCCCTTGCTTTTGGCCGAGGCCGTTTTGGGTGCCACATATGAGGATTTGGAGACGGAAGCCAACAGACTCGACGGCGGAGGAGACCAGACCATCTCAATCACCAGATGCAGCGGCCCCTTAAATGGCAATGTCTCTAAAAATTGCGCGGATTTTTTTGAAGCCTCCGATCCATCCACCGCCAACAACATGCGATCAAGAATCGGCACCGCTTCTTTACAGACCAAGACTGAACACGGTGCATAGGTGGCCACTTTTTGAGAGACCCCGCCAAGAAGAAAAGGGGAAGACTCAGTCATACCCCGATGGCCGAGCAGAATCAAATCCGCCTGGTGTTCTTCGGCGGTTTGGATGATACTTTCCGCAGGATCCCCGTTATCGGCTACCAATTGTATTTCGCGAACAGAAGAGACCAGTTCGTCACGGGTTTCATGCAAGACATGCTGGGCAAGCCGGGCGACCTCCTGCCGATAGCCCTCAAAATCCCGTTCCGAACATTCCGAGGAGAGGTAGGCATGTTTTAAGGCCGGAACATCCACCACATAGAGAATGGCCAGTTTCACAGGCGCAGACAGGTGCTTCACCATCTGCACGGCATGTTTGGAGTCGGGAGACGAATCAACCGCAAGAAGAATGTTCATCACAACACCTCGATGTATCTCTGGATCTCCTATTCAGATCCGGTTACGGTGAACGCTCACGTGTGAATTCGAGCTGGTCCAACTGTCTTCTGATCACCTGGATGGGCACTCCCAGATTGATGCCACCAACCGTCCTTAGCGAGGAATGATTGACGGCAATGACCAGGCCCTCACGGTCCAACACTGCCCCTCCACTGCTGCCTTGGGATGACCGAGCCTCGAAGGTCACGACATCCTCGGACACATCAGACACATGGCCATGGGTCACCAATGGCCGAATCAATCCCTCTCTGGCCAGGATTTCAGGAAGCGCCACAGGATCCCCGCCAGCCTGATTCACAATCCGCTCACTCACGGTTCTCGATAATCGACTGAGAATACTATCAAAGGTGCCTGGATAGCTCATGACAATCATCGGTTCTCCGATGCGAATCTGTTGATTGGCCGGAGCCAATCGCAGCGGGGCTTGCCCCTTTGGCGGGCGGGTGGTCCGGAGTATGGCAAAGTCATTTTGGTCCGAAATCGATACTTCCTTCAACTCATAAAACACAGAGGACCCTGGGAAAAATATACGAAGAAGCTCCATGGATGGCTCGAAACCTTGTTGCAAGAGGACTTTCACCGGCTCATAGACTTCCCACATACGAACAAGATGGCGGTTGGTTAATACCGTCCCTTTTTCATCAATGAGCAATCCGGTTCCAGAAAAAAAGATAATGACTGCGGGCGTGTCCCCTTCAAGCGTCAGCAAGGGAATTCCGTATTCATCAAGTAAGGGGACGCCTTCCTGGCTATACCCCTGGTAGCGAAGCGGACGTCCGGTTCCCTTTTCAACAATGCCATAGCCCCCCTGTAACAATCCGACTCCGCCTTGAAATCGTTGAATCACGTCTTCGGCAAACCGCTGTTCACTTTCTAACATCTTCAATTGTTTTTGTATTAATCGAACTTCTTCCTGAGATTGGCGTGCCGCCTCACGATTTTCTAACGCCGCCTTGAGGCTGGCCTTGAGTTCATCTTGTGCCTGTTGCAGGGTCATGATCGCTTTACGTTCCTGAGCCACTCGGGCTTCCAACTCCGCACGGCCGAGCCTTCCTGTTTCCACCTGGCTCACGAGTTCCGCAACTGTTTGCTGAAATGCCTTGGCCGCCTGGTATTCGTAATACCAACTCACACTCAAGATTCCAATCAGAAGCATAGGCAACAAGACCAGGAGAGCAGCCACCGTCTTTGCAGTGGGTGACCCATAGCGCGCAATATCACTGGCCACATGCAGCACAAGATAAAATGGTGAGGTGTACGGCCGATGCGGGGTTCGAACAACAATGTCCCGAGAATCCTCAACAATGTAGCGCCAAGGTTTGCTACCATCCGCCCCATCAGAAAGCACCCGAAATCGTAGCAGAGGACCATGCTCCCCAAGTTGGATCAAATCGCCATCATGCAAGGCGGCTTGCCCCGTCTGACGATTATTAATCAGAAGGGCATGCTTACCCGTCAGATCAGAAAGAGTGGGAGAATGATTATGCAGGGCCAATTCGGCATGAGAAGAAGCGACTTGTCTATCGCCCACAGCATTGAACCGCACATCGCACTCGGATCCTGTCCCCAACCGGATGGACTCGGCATCAAAATATTGGGTTTGACCCCTGAGGCTCCCGGTCAAGTGGTGCAGCATGAATTTCATGGCGGAGCACCTCTATCACTAATAGGGAAAAATGGCAAGAAAGGTATACTGGACCCTGGGCACTTTCCTGTCAGATCATGGTCCGTAAGGACCTCAATTTTTTCTGATTTTTTTAGGAATTTATGGAAAAGTGAGATGCACCGCCGAAGGCAGCATCCACTTCAGATTCCTCAAGTCCTCTGTGCCAAAACAAAAGACTACTGAGAATTTTCGGTCGGCTTATTCGATAACATCGTGTCATGTGAGGAAGGCTTCCAAGAATGTTCGAAC
>QJYE01000154.1 GCA_003235785.1 Nitrospirota bacterium | reverse complement strand
TCAGGGAACGAATAATGGGAATTCCACCCCCAACACTGGCTTCAAATCCAAGATCGGCTTTCGCCTGGAAGGCCGCCTCAAAGACGTCTTCACCATGATCTGCCAGCAGCGCCTTATTTGCCGTAACTACCCCTTTTTGCTTTGACAAGGCATGAAGAATAAATCGTTTCGCCGGTTCATGCCCCCCAATCAATTCCACCACAATGTCAATCTGAGGATCGTCGAGAATCTCATTGGCATTCGTCGTCAATATGCCTGGGGAAACCGTGACACCTCGATCAGTCTTGATATCCAAATCCGCAATTTTGGCCAGCACAACTGAACGCCCCACACGCCTCGCAATGATCTCCGCATTGCGTTGAAGAATCTTCACAACACCAGTGCCAACGGTGCCAAACCCAATGAGTCCGACTTTGACCACCTGCTCCATTATGGCGCGTCCTCCAGCTTCAGCGCCTGGCGAATGCCACGGACGGCTTGATTAATTCGGTGCTCATTTTCCACCAGCGCAAATCTCACATAATCATTCCCGCCCTCACCAAATCCAATACCTGGCGATACCGCCACTTTGGCTTCCCGTAACAGCAACTTTGAAAATTCTAACGAGCCCATTCCCAGGTACGGTTGCGGAATTTTTGCCCAGGCAAACATCGTGGCTCGAGGATAGTCGATGGGCCATCCAATGCGATTTAAGCCACGAACCAACGCATTCCGTCGCTGTTCATACAGGCCCACAATATCTTTTACGCAATCCTGGGGACCGTTCAGAGCAATAATGGCCGCAATTTGTATCGGCTGGAACATCCCATAGTCCAGATAACTTTTGACTCGGGTTAAGGCACCAATGAGCTCGGGATTTCCCACACAAAACCCCACCCGCCACCCTGGCATATTGTAACTTTTTGAGAGCGAATAAAATTCCACGCCGATTTTTTTGGCTTCAGGAATTTGCAGTAAGCTCGGTGCACGATAGCCATCAAAGACGAGATCGGCATAGGCTAAGTCATGAATGACCCAGATGTTATGTTCTAAAGCAAATTCGACAACCTTTTTGAAAAATTCAAGATCCACAACCTGAGTGGTTGGATTATGGGGAAAGCTGATAATCAAGGCCCGAGGCGCAGGCTGCGTCTGTCGAAAGGCTCGCATTAAATTCTCAAAGAAATCAGTATCGGGGCCCAGCTCCACACTGCGCACTTCTCCACCGGCAATAATCACACAATACATGTGGATCGGATAGGTTGGCGTGGGCGCTAACACCACATCTCCGGGACCCACGATGGCCAAGGCTAAATGCGCTAAGCCTTCTTTCACCCCTAAGGTGACAATAGCTTCGGTTTCCGGATCCAAACTGACATCATAATTTCGTTGATACCAGCTGCAAATCGCATGTCGTAATTTCGTAATGCCGCGTGAGGCCGAATAGCGATGATTCCGTGGATTCCTGGACGCTTCAACCAACTTCTCCACAATGTGAGGAGGGGTGGGTTGATCCGGGTTCCCCATCCCCATATCAATAATATCTTCTCCGCGCTTCCGAGCCTGAAGTTTTAATTCCTGGACCTGGGTGAAGACGTATCCTGGGAGTCGTTGAATTCGGTAGAAAGGTTCCATTTGTCAATGAGAAATAAAGAAATGACCCTCAATTTGAGGGAGTGTGAGAATAGAGAACGGTATCATATAAAAAGAGATTTTATTCTAGATGAGGGAATGAAACCAGTCAATTTCGAAACACCGGATTTTGAGAAAAAAGCCAAAGAACTTTTGGCTGCGTTGACTCAACTCATTGGCGACACTTTCGATTGATTGCCGGAGGCTGCCCCTTTTGCGATAATGCCGATCCACTGTCTCTCCAAGAAAGGGTTATGATGGCACGACTAGGCGTTAACGTGGATCATGTTGCCACAGTCCGACAAGCTCGTGGAGGACATGAACCTGATCCCATTATGGCCGCCTCCCTCGTCCAATTAGCCGGGGCTGAAGGCGTGGTGGTCCACCTCAGGGAGGACCGCCGTCATATACAAGAACGCGATCTGTCAATTCTCCGGGACACGGTCCATACCCAATTGAATTTGGAAATGGCCGCCGAAGATTCGGTCGCGAAGATAGCCCTTCTGATCAAGCCTGACATTGCGACGTTAGTCCCGGAACGCCGCCAAGAACTGACAACGGAGGGAGGCCTGGATGTGGTCGAACATCAAGATCGCATGCAATCCATGGTGGATCTTCTCCATGAAGGGGGGATTACGGTTAGTTTGTTTGTTGATCCGGATGAGCGCCAAATTCGAGCGGCCCACAAAGTCAAAGCTGACTTCGTGGAACTGCATACCGGTCGTTACGCCAATACCCGACGCCAACAAGAAATCGACATTGAATATGAGGCCCTCGTTCAAGCCGCCAAGCTGGCTGCGACATTAGGGCTCCGTGTCAGTGCCGGCCATGGCCTCAATTATCACAATGCGCACAGATTAACCCAGATTCCCGAAATTGAAGAATTTAATATTGGGCATAGCATTATCGCTCGGGCTCTTTTTGTCGGGCTTGAACGCGCCGTGCTTGAAATGAAAGCCCTCCTCACATAGATCGCCTCAAACATTCATCTCCGTCCTTAATAATCATCATGTGGCTCGTCACTCCAGAACAGATGCAAGAGCTTGATCGTCGGACCATTCACGACGCCAACATTCCTGGGACCACGTTGATGGAACGAGCCGGAGCCGGCGTGGTCACCCACTTGCTTCAACATGCAGGTTCTCCAAAAGGGAAAAACGTCGTCGTGTTCTGCGGGAAAGGGAATAATGGGGGCGATGGGTTGGTGATCGCTCGACTTTTGCTAGCCAAAGGAGCCCGCCTGAAGGTGCTCTTGATGGCTCCCTATCAAGAGCTCAGTAAAGATGCCAAAACCATGTATCGACGTCTGACAAAAAAGACCAAACCTTCTCACATTCTCGTTCGACCCAGTCAGAATATTGTGGAATCCTTGGCGCAAGATGCCCATATCCTCATTGATGGACTGCTCGGAACAGGTCTTTCCTCATCTTTACGCGATCCCTACACCACCGTAATTCAGGCGATCAATGCTTCCCGAGCCTATACGGTGGCCATCGACATCCCCTCAGGTTTAGACAGTGCAACAGGGGCCATTTGGGGGACCGCCGTGAAGGCGGATCTGACGGTGACGTTTGGCTGTCCCAAAATCGGCCTCTATGTCGGGGAGGCCATTGATCAGGTCGGGCACATTGAAGTGGTGGATATTGGCATTCCTGATGAATATGTCCAGGACCTGAATCCCCAGACCCAGCTCCTCACACACGAACTGATCCGCCCCCTGATTCCTCCACGTCGCGCATCAGCCCATAAGGGAACGTTTGGACATGTGGGCATTGTGGCTGGATCCCAAGGGAAGGCCGGGGCCCCAGCCCTGGCAGCGCTGGGAGCCCTTCGAGTCGGCACAGGCCTTGTGACAGTGGGCACTCCGCAGAGCGTCGCGCCCATAGTGGAATCCAAACTTCTAGAAGTCATGACGATGGCCTTACCGGAAACACCCGAACATCTTCTAGGCGTTGAATCCTATTCTGCGCTTACTCCTTTTTGCCGAAACAAATCGGCTCTGGCATTTGGACCTGGCTTGGGGGTTTCTCATTCGACAACCAGACTGCTCTCTCAACTTCTTCCAGAACTTGATGCCCCTTGCGTGCTGGACGCTGATGCCCTCAATAATCTGGCCTCTGATCCGAAGGTCTTATCAACGATGAAACAGCCTCCGGTACTCACGCCACATCCCGGAGAAATGGCCAGACTTGTCTCGCTGGCTTCTTCTCAAACGATCAATGAAGATCGAATCGGCGTCGCCAGAACATTTGCCACGACACATCGGGTCATCCTCGTCTTGAAGGGAGCCAATACCGTTATTGCTCACCCTCATGGCCAAATCGCTATTTGTCCAACAGGAAATCCTGGAATGGCTTCCGCCGGTATGGGAGATGTGCTGACCGGCATGATTGCAGGGCTTTTGGCACAAGGTCTTCCTTCCTGGGATGCCGCCAGAACGGGAGCCTATCTCCATGGGCTGGCGGGAGACCTGGCTGCCATGGCCATCGGAGAACCGGGCTTAATTGCCAGCGATGTCATCTCGGCCATCCCCCATGCTCTCCTCCAATTACTGTTTGAGGACAAGGAGAACATGTCAACATGAGTTCTCCCACGGGCGTGAGCCAAGCGCCGGGCCTCCCTTCACTCACTCTGTCGTTGGATTCAGCAGAGAACACGCTTGCGTTTGGAGAACGGGTCGGCCATGTACTCACAGGAGGCGATGTCCTGGCTTTAACCGGCGACTTAGGAGTTGGGAAAACACTCATCACTCGCGGAATTGCTCTCGGCTTAGGGATCCCGGTCGAGCAGGTGAATAGCCCTACGTTTACCCTCATTCAAGCTTATGTTTATGATGGCTGCGTTCCGGTCATTCATGTCGACCTCTACCGCCTTGAACACCCATCGGCCATTGCCCAGCTAGGACTGGAAGACTATTTGACTTCACAGAATATTGTCATTGTTGAATGGGCAGACCGCTTTCTTCAGGCTCTTCCCCCTGATTATCTG
>QJYE01000189.1 GCA_003235785.1 Nitrospirota bacterium | reverse complement strand
TTATTTTTGATAATTTCAGCACAGAGTTAATGTGCTCATTCCCAAAGACTCATCATCAAAATTGCGGGGGAAGGGCTGAGAACGGAGCCGTCCATTAAAAGAGACCGGCTCAGAACTAACAACACACAGCCACACAACAAGCACATGAATAGGGAGTTGCGACAATAGCAACTCCCCAATCATGCCAATATTCTGAAGATGTAGGGCCTTGTGGTATCCAGAAAGAAAACGAAGAGATGAGGACAACCCCAAATGATAACGCCCCAATGCCGGGAGGCTCTTCATTCCCGCAAAACACCATCCAAAGCAACACTTAAATCAACTAAATTAAAGGGCTTGGCAACCCTGCCCTTAAATCCATATTCCTTATAGTTTGCTAATACAGGATCATTCGAGTACCCGCTTACGACAATTGCCCGTACGTGCGGGTCTAGAGACAGTAATTCCTTGACTACTTCTTTCCCTCCAAGGCCTCCAGGGATTGTGAGATCCAATATCACAGCAGAAAAAGGTTCTCCGCTGCTTTGGGCTTGACGGAACACGTGGAGGGCTTGATTGCCATCGGGAACGGCTTGAAACCTATACCCACAAGTCTGAACCATTTCCCCAAGCAGGTTCCGGATCTGTACTTCATCATCCATGATGAGGATATTCCCCTGACCAAATTTAATTTCTTTCTTGCTAGGAGAAGGAGCAACTTCTCCAGGGGAGAGGGCAGGAAGTAGGAAGGAAAATCGACTACCGACCCCCACTTCCGACTCAGCCCATAACAACCCACCGTGATTCTGAAGAATAGAATATGAAGTTGCCAGACCCAATCCGGATCCTGTGGTTTTTGTCGTAAAATAGGGATCAAAAATTTTGCCTAAATTTTCTTTAGAGATTCCTATCCCTTGATCCTGGACGGTGATCTGTATCCATTGATCATGCGAAATCCCCAATTGCTGGTTAAGGCCAAGACGTTCCCCCTCTTCCTTACTGACATTACGGCCCTCAATAATACATTCTCCACCACTTTCCATGGCCTGCCGAGCATTAATGACAAGGTTATGAAGCACTTGACAGATTTGCCCTAGATCCACATTGACCGCCCATAGACCCTGTATATTGCGAAATACGGGGCGAACATTCGATCCGGCCAGGACTAATCGAACATTTTCCTCTAAAATCGTCTCTAAAGACACGACGTTTTTAACCGGGTCTCCTCCTTTAGCAAAGGTCAGGAGTTGTCGGGCAATGTCTTGTGCGCGCCAAGAAGCTTGTTCAGCCTCGGTAAGTCGAGAAAAAAGAGGATGTGCCGCATCTAGCTCATATTTTGCTAAGGACAATTGACCCAAGATGGCTGTCAGTAAATTATTGAAATCATGGGCCAATCCCCCGGCTAACAGACCCAAGGATTCCAGCTTCGCTCCACGAACACGCTCCTCTTCCCATTTCTTGCGTTGGGTCACATCCTGGGCTAACCCAATGATCCGCGAGACTTTCCCAGAACCCTCTTTCAATGGATACGTACGATTATGAACCCACCGAATTTCCTCATTAAGACCTATCACCCGGTATTCAATATCAAGGCTCTTCTCATCTAACCGCTTTAAAAAGAGATTTTCCACGCGTGCCCGATCTTCAGGTGCCACGATGGTCAACCAGTTAAAAGGATTATTCCTGAGTTTTTGAGCATTGCCTCCCCAAAGGCGTTCATAGGCCGGGCTGACGTAAACCATACTCTGCAATTCGATATCCCATATCCAAAAAACGCTATCGATCGCTTCGGCAAGTTGCCGAAATTTTTCATCACTCTCCTTAAATGCCAACTCCGCCATTCTTGAATCAGTGACATCCCGCCACACAAACAAGACAGTGGGCATTGGCTTCACACAATTAGCTTCTGGGCAAAAACGTACATCAAAGATACGCATACCCTGAGAAGTGGGATACGAAATTTCTATTGACTCCGAAGTCTCACGCTGGAAAACTGTTTGGATTTTTTCTTCGAAAATTTCAGCGACTTTTGGCGTGAGCTTTAAATCAAGGAGTTGCTTCCCGATATAGCGCTCGGGTGGAATCAACTCTGCACTGTCCCACCATCGATTCAAGTACAACAATCGATTACGGCGATCAACTCTGCCAACAATATCAGGAAGATTGCCGGTTAATGACTGAAGCTCTCGATCCCACCGGCTCAGTTCATCTGTGATAAATTGTGCAGTAGGTTTTTGCAACAATACTCCGTTGCACACCATTTCAACGTTCGCATGTTCTCGTGAAATCCAGCAATGTTCTTGCACATCAATCACTCGACCACGGTCATCTCCGACCATCATCCGGTAGTCTAAACTCACCGTGGTGGCCAATGAATGCTCCTCAGCCCAGACTTGTAGGAATTTATTCCGATCATCAGAATGAATTCGTCGAAAAAACGCTCTCGAATCGGCAAGCATTTCTTCGGCTGTCACCCCTAAAAGGTCTCGAATGTTGGGCGTGATAAATTGGAATTTCCGGTCGAGACCTTTTTGAATACACCGATAGCCTACAACCGGAAGATGCGTCATAAACGATGAAATATAATGGTCAGAAGCATCCATTTAGCAAGACACTCTTTCTCTCACGTGAACTCTTAGCCCAATCAACACGCAGGTATTCTATCAATTTTCTCTACGAAGAACAGATGCGAACGCTTTAGGGATTCAAATATCTTGAACCTGGATAGCAGAGATGGGAGCGTTAGAAGTCATTCTCTGGTTGTTGCTGAAGGCATGAACCGGAAGTTTGATACGGATGCCAAAAATTTGCTCTTGCGTATCCGTCTGTAGTTCCAAAAATCCAGAATAGCGTTGAACTATCTGGCTTGCGAGAAGCAACCCTCGCTTTTCACAACCATCCAATGAGGTAAACACTGGCGGTTCAAGTGTCCCATTTTCTATAGGGATGAATTTTACATATCGTGAATTTTCATTCGCTATCCAAGAAAAATCAAGAATGACCCAACTTTGACCCGAAGCCCATCTGTCCGCCTCAGCCCTAATTTGTAAGACTTGTCCCGCACGATCGGTTTCTTTAAGAAGAAATAACAAAGAATTAAACATCACTTGCATAAGACCTTGACGATCGACCGGGAGGTGAGGAAGCGAAGGGGGAAACTGCTTATCGAACTGTATTTTTTTGTAAACAGGGTTTTTGGAGAAGAACAACAAACAGCCCTTAATGGTTTCGTCAACATCCACCCTGCCAAATTCCGCTTCAGACAGCGGCTTGACATATTCCCGAATTTCTTGGGTTAATTGCTCAATTTTAGCAAGATCATCGCCAACCACACGATGAAGCGCATCCATGAATTCTTTATCATGGCGTCTCAATTGAGCTAATTGGACAAATGCCTTAATGGACCTCACTGGATTATGAAGTTCCTGAGTTAACCCATCAGTCATGGCCTCAACGGACCGCAACCGATCAATTTGCTGGAGACTACTCTGAGATCGTAAAAGCTCTTGGCGAAGAAGAGCATTTTCTAAAGCCAAAATAGATTCCTGAATCAGGGTATTCCAGACCAGGTTTCCCCCTAAGACTCGACGGACTTCACTGGCGACAGGACCAAGCGCAAGAATCCCCACTAATTGGTAATTGCTAAATACTGGATGGCATACCTCAAAACCTAGCTCTTCCATTGTTGTCGCCACTCCGTTTTCCCATGGGTCAAAGGAGGCAATTCGTAATTCTTTAAGCACAATCTTATATTGTGTAAATAAAAGCAGTTGGGGCAAATCATCAGAAAGTTTTATGCCATCTTGATAAATAGAATGCTCCGTCGAGAATCCGGACATCGAAACCACCCGGTATGTATTTTCTCGTTGATTCAAGACAAAAATAGCCGCTTTTGAGACAACACCTCCATGCTGCAAGGCCCCAAGAATCGCTTCTCCAATTTCCGGAACGCTTTGTAACCGTGAAACTTTAGTCGTCAATTGATTGAGAGTCTTCAACCGATACTCACGGCCTTTTAAAATTGTTCTCGCCACCGCCCCCCTTGTGCCCATTTTCATTTGATAGGCTCCGGCCACTGTCAATAAATGCACAACCAATTGAACCACAGAGTATCGAAGGGAAATGGAACCAAAAACGGATTTTTGTGCAATTAACAAAACAGGGTAGACAGGCTGCGAAACTAAAAGAAGAAGAGAAAAGTAGGAAATCCCTTTCTCAACATATACGGAAAATTCCATCAGGTGATACCGCAAAAAGGTGTAACCCACGATAGCGACGTAGAAAGTAACAAAAATATTCCCATACGGCGGAATTTCGATTCCGTACCACAACGGAAAGTTAGTTGATCCACCTAGAAATCCAATAGCTGAAGCTACCAAGAGATATCGATATTGTTTACGATGGACCCCTTTTTCATGCCGATACGCCTGAACTAATTGCCAATGCGCATAGAGAATCACAAAACTCCACCATAGCAGGGAAGCGTGAAAGACAACCCCGGGTATCGGCCAATAAGGAAATCCTGCAATACGAGCAACGCCCTGGATGTAATAGGGCGTCCAAACCAAAAACGAAAGTATGAGGCCAACACAATATTGAACTTTCAGAAACCTTTTAAAGTGATGGCGGGTTCCAAGAAGACTGA
>QJYE01000348.1 GCA_003235785.1 Nitrospirota bacterium | reverse complement strand
ATCCCCGGTCTTTTCATTAGCCCCCTGTATAAATTTACCCATAAGTTTAAGGATGATTATTCGGGGAATATGCCGGTCGATTATGATGTCTTGGCCACTGAGACGAATTTCACCGATCATAGTTATCGTGTGACCTTGACCTACTCCACGGTTCCTCTGATGCTTCAAAAAAAGTTTCCACTCCCGTTGGTGGGGTCGGTGTTCTATTGGGATCGTTTTGCGGGCAACAACAACCGGTATGTAGCACGGTCGATCGGGTTTACGATAGCCACGTATTTTTAATTGTGACCCCTATCGCTGTACCTGGTCCGATATTTTCCTGCCTTCTTCAATTCAGCGGCGGGTTGTGACATTCTGGGTAGGGGTCGACGTGTGTGCTCCACCTTTTCGGGCCTTTTTCTCATTATTGTTCGTCAAGATTCACGTGCTACACTTCTCCTTGCTCCATAGTGATGAATGACGGGCCTGCGAGGAGGCGATGATTTCTAGCCAAAGCGAACCCGGGAAAGAGCCGCTCCAAACTCTGGTCTCTCTCAAAACGCTCAGCAGATCGCAACTCATCAGCCGAAGCGCCTTTCTCGGGCTCTGTTTGATCTTCCTCTCCACATCGCTGCTCTGCCTGACTCTCGCCATCCCTTTGGTCAATGAACCCTTCCCTGGATTTTTGGTCAATGAGCGCATGGTGCTGGCCTATGTCGGGCCCTCTCATTGGACGGGCACGCAAGCCGGTCTTAAGTTTCCGGATCAACTCCTGGCTGCTAACGGCCAACTGTTAACCGACAGTCGCCGACTGAGTGCCCTCGTGCATCAGACACCGCCTGGGGAGCCCATTCGCTATACCATTCAACGGGGCGAACAGGTGTTGGAGCAGACTGTGGCGACCATGCGTTTTACCTGGTCTGACCTATTGCTGGCATTTGGATTGACCTTTTTGATCGGAATACTCTTTTTTCTGCTTGGGGCGATTATTTTTGTGTTGAAGCCGGACACGCAAGTGAGTTGGGTCTTTTTGATCGCCTGTTTTTTTCTATCAATTTCCAACATTATTGCCTTCGACTATCTGTCTACCCACGCCGGTTTGGTGCGGGTGTACCTGTTCTGTATCCCCTATTTGGGAGCGTCGGTGATCCACCTCAGTTTGGTGTTTCCCGAACGGACTTCGTTAGGCATTCGTTTCCCGTCTATTCCCATCCTTGCGTATGGATTGGCCACTCTTTGCGCGGTGCCCATGGTGGTTGTGTATCCTAGCCCTCGTTTTCTGCCCATCTATGAGGTGGCTCTGATGTATATGGCCGGGAGCACGCTCCTGTTTGTCGGAACCATTGCGCGGTCCTTTTGGAAGACCCGGTCCGTGCTGGCCCGCATGCGGGCAAAACTTATTTTGTGGGGCGCGGCGCTGGCCTTGCCGATTCCAGCTGTGACCCCGCTGATGTCCTTTTTAGGCATCAGTATAGTTGGGGTGCCCACTACACTGGGAATTATTCCCATGATGGTCTTCCCAGCGTCCATCGGGTATGCCATTGCCAAGCACAATCTCTTTGATGCCGATGTGTATATCAAGCGCACGGTGGGCTATGGATTAATGACGGTCCTGGTGGCGGTGGCGTATTTTTCTATTCAGTCGTTAGTCGGACCGTTTCTTCTTGAGCCCTTGTTTGGAACGGCGGCTGAGCAAGTGTACCCGTTGGTGTTCGCGCTGCTTGTGGTGTTTGCCTTCAACCCGGTGTTTGCGGCGGTTCAAAATGGCGTGGATACGGTATTTTTCAGGAGAAAATTTGATTACAAAGCCACGGTGGCGTCGGTGAGTAACGCGCTCGTTTCTCTGCTGGAGGAAAAGGCTATTGTGCATAAATTGATCGAGACAGTCCGGACCGAGATGTTTGTAGATGCCGCTGGTGTGCTGTTGTTGGATGACACAGGACGCCTGCAAGGATTTTTGACCCGGGAAGGGACCGATGCTTCTCCAGGCGTGACGCTACAAGAAACGAGCTGGCCGACCGAGGATTCCCTGTTTTCGCTCGTGGCTCAGGAAAAAAAGATGGTCACCAAGTACGATGTGACGGAGGATGCGCAGTTCAAATATTTGAAAGACTCATGCCTGCGCGCTTTTGCGGACATGGGTGCAAGTCTGGCGTTTCCGTTGTTTCAGCAAAAGGAGGTGCGGGGCATTTTTACCATTGGCTATAAAAAATCCGGTCACTTTTTTACTCGAGACGATGTGGATCTCTTGGGCACCTTAGCCAACCAGGCCTCGGTGGCGTTGGAAACCGCCCAATTAGCGAATAAAATGCGGAAAGAAGAAACCGTCCGAGCGAATTTGGCCCGATATCTTTCCCCGCAAATCGTCGATCGTGTGGTAAAAAATGATGTTCAGGTTAATCTGGGGGGCAACAGGAAAGTTGTCACCATATTGTTTTCAGATATCCGGAATTTTACGACGATTTCGGAGTCTTGGCCTCCGGAGCAGCTCGTTCAAATATTAAATGAATATTTTACAGCGATGGCTCAAATTATCTTTGAGCATCAAGGTTCTTTGGATAAGTATATTGGTGATGCTATTGTGGCTGTCTTTGGAAGTCTGATTCCCTTGCACAATCCTTCTCTTCAAGCTGTACGTGCGAGCGTGGCTATGATCAGACGTATGCCTGAGCTCAATGCTGAATGGGAACGACAATATGGATTTTCTATGGATATTGGTATTGGCGTGAATACCGGAGAAGTGTTCTTGGGGAATGTCGGGTCTCCTGAACGAATGGAATTTACGGTGATTGGTGATGCCGTGAATGTGGCCTCACGGTTTTCAGGCCTTGCCAAAGGAGGGAAAATTCTGCTTACTCGTGCGACCCTCGATACTATGGGCCGAACAATTTCGACTTTAGAACTCGAACCAACATTGGTCAAAGGGAAATCAAAGAAGCTTGAGGTATTTGAGGTTGTCATGCCCGACCCTTCTAAGCAGATGCATTCCCTGTCAGACCCTTTATCCGGGTCTTCTGAATAGGGGGCATTCCGTTATCCGGAATAACCGCCTGCCGTAATAAACGCGAAGGCTGCTCGTCCCTAGATATTTCACTTCCGAATAAAGCCTTCATTCAATCGTTGACGAAATTTTCGTTTCACAGATTCTCCTATTCATTCTCAGGTGTGGCATGATGAATTTGTTCATAAAGTTTAGGAACTCCCCAAGGACCCGCTCGACTGGCATCAAAAATTTCTTTTGCCTTCTCTTCATTCCCGCCGGTCGCCAGTAATGTTACCGCACTAATTGCTACCCCACACACAGCAATGGCTAATTTTGCGGCTAAATAAACGGGCTGTAAGACGAGTGAGGCCAGGTTGACTGCCACCTCTGTTGAATCCGGAGAAGTGTCAGCTGCTGGTTCTTGTGCCCATACGGATGGAGTGAATGGGAAAATCAGTAATGCCAGGATAAGAATGACTGATATGGCCAGGGACCTCGCTTGATGAATGATCTGTAAAAAATGAGTGGATTGTAAAAAGAACAACATCGGCCACCTCCTTTATTTTAGATACACATATCTGAACATTTACATTTTACTGATTAGGATTTTTGTGAAGATTTGGATCATTCATAAACTGTTTTCAATTAATTATTGTGTTAGGCGTTTGTCTTGGTAACCCTTTCCCTCCATGCAGGTACGCATGAGTTGAGAAATTTCCTGGTCGGTGAGATTTTCAAACTGTGCATGATGTTTTAATTCGGAATCATAGCATTGCACGCGATCTTCATTTGTTTCCTCCCATGTTTTCCCTTCTTGGACCCAATGGGGTCTCGTAGCGCAACCGATTAGGAGAAAGAGGACACTATAATAAATCGTTTTTTTCATGGCATGTTACCTTTCAGAAAAATGGGTATATCTGAAATTGAGAAAGAGCATTCGTCACCAAATCCGTTGCGGTTTAATTTTCTTTCAGCCAGATTTGGGTTCGTCCAAACAAGGAAAATCCAATGTAGCCGCGTACGTGCAGCTTCTGGCCGTGTTCCTCGACTTTGATGAAGCAGTTATAGGATTTGCCGTTGTCGGGATCGAGGATTTCCCCGCCGCTCCATTCGTCTCCATCTTTTGTCAGTCCTGAAAGAATCGTCAGGCCAATGATGGGTTGATCTTTTTGAGCATCCTGGCATTTTGTACATAAGGGATTGGGGTCTTGTTCAGGTTTCCGAAACAGTTCCGTTACTTTTCCGACTAACATGTTCTCTGCTTGGGAAATGGTCACAATCGATGTGACCTTCCCTGTTTTGTCGGATATCGTCTTCCAGCGTCCCACAGGCGAGAGTTCTTGTGC
This sequence comes from Nitrospirota bacterium, assembly GCA_003235785.1. Taxonomy (GTDB): domain Bacteria; phylum Nitrospirota; class Nitrospiria; order Nitrospirales; family UBA8639; genus Nitrospira_E. Next base: position 328 of record QJYE01000348.1, on the reverse strand, counting down.
GGATACGATGGTTGTCTGTAAGGCAACAGCAATCAACAGGTAAGCCAGAAAATTGAGAACGGGAAAAAGCTTCCATCGTTTTATCTGTATGACCATGTTGTTTCCTCCTGTATCTGCAAGATGTCCAGTGACTCTTTTTGTCCTTGCCTAGGCTTTGGGGAAGTTGACCTTCCCTTGGTTTCGTTCCTCACTCCTTATTCTATTCAGCCTAAGGTGGTTGCTAATTTTTCATGACGCCAATTTTTCTCTTTCTGGCATACTAGACTGTACTAGTCATGAGTCGTTAAATAGAGAGGTCAATATGAGAAATGCTGCCATTTCAGAACTG
>QJYE01000349.1 GCA_003235785.1 Nitrospirota bacterium | reverse complement strand
TATATCCAAGTCATGACCACAGCCCATGCCGTGGAAATCGTCACAGGATCGATTCAGAAACGAATTCTATCCGCCTTGGACCCGTCGGGAAAAATTCAGGTCTAGGCATGGGTGTCCAGCCAATGATGAAACGTTCGATCCGGAACCACACGTGTTACGTGCTTCTCGCCGGAGTGCTCATAGGTTTCCCGGCCCTAGCATTTCCCTGGTGGGGAAAACAGGACTACCCTGAACAATTTCCGGTCGAGATCGAACATTTAGATCGAACGCTCTACATCCAAGGCGGTGACCGCTTATTCCCGAACCAGTACCAACAGTTCCATCATCGTCTCCTTGAAATTCGAAACGACTGGCGAACAGCAGTTCATCAATGGTGGTGGGCGCCTCAAGATGGGGCAGCCTTTCAACGCACCTACCAAACCCTGTTCAAGGAGGGCACCTTTCTGCTAGAGGCGACCCGCCAAAAATCCTTGGCCCTTCGGATGGATATTGAAGATCTGATCCGCCCTGAGTATGAACAAATCAACCGCTTACGATCTTTGACCTCATTATTTGAAATGGGGCCTGATCCCTCGACCCTTTCTCATGCGGAAGGACTGTTGAACGAAGCCCTGAAGCGATTGGAAGCCGGGCAGTTGGCCAAAGCTCGACTGGCTACAAAAAATGCCGTCCTCTCCCTCCAGCAAGTCGAGGAGCACATGTTGGCTCAACTGCGCCGATACCTCGACCCGACACAACTGGCTCGCTGGAACCAATGGGCCAATGACACCATTCGCTGGTCAAACACGAGCGGTGGAACAGCCATTATCGTGCTCAAAGCTTCCCGACGATTGCTTCTGTACCGTCAGGGGCAGGTCGTGGCTGAATATCCCGTCGACTTGGGGTTTTCCGGCTTGCTGGATAAACAATTTGAAGGAGATGGGGCCACACCCGAAGGGCGATTCCGCCTGATCAAAAAAAAGGGGGGAGGAGAAACACAATTTTATCGCGCCCTGCTCATCAATTATCCCAGTCCGGAACAAACGCAACGCTTTCAAGAACTCCAAGCCTTGGGAGAAATTCCTGAAGGAAAAACCATTGGTGGAGCCATTGAAATACACGGAAAAACAATCGACGCCGAAGATCTCACCAACGGATGCATTGCCTTGGAGAATGACGCCATGGAACACGTCTTTCAACGCATGCCTGTGGGAGGCCCGATCACGATCGTTGGGGCGCTCGATACCGACAACGCAGTGGTGGGCATGCTCCACACATTAGAAGCCCATATCCATAACCGGGAAACCCACCAACAAGAACCGGGTTCCTTACGCGTAGCTCTCTATGTTGGCCCCTAACACACCCATCTCATTGTTCAAACAGACCTTCATCACGATCAGCACCTGGATTAGCTTCAGTCTGGTGTTGAGTGTCCCCACCACATTGCTGGCCGCTAGCCCCTTATCCCCTAACGTGCGGCCTCCGCAATCCATAAAGCCTGTAGCGAAGGCACAACCTCGCCCACCGGCATCTGCCCCTCGCAATCCCATGCAAGCTTTAGCCCCGCAAGGCATCTATGTCGTGGTCGATACCGCTCAAAACAAAGTCTATGTGCGAGAGGGAGAGAAAATCCTCCATACGGCTGTGGCCTCAACCGGGAGTGGGGCCAGCTTACAAGACCCGAGAAACCCCAACAAAGGATGGGTCTTTGAAACCCCACGAGGCGTCTATGCTATTTTGAACAAAATTAAAAACCCCGCCTGGGTCAAACCAGACTGGGCCTTCATTGAAGAGGGCGAATCAATTCCCACAAAATCTCAAGATCGTGTTGAAACGGGTGTATTGGGAGATTATGCCCTGGGCTTTGGGAATGGCTATTTCATCCATGGCACTCTCTACACACGATTATTAGGCACAAATGTCACCCATGGCTGTATCCGCTTGGGCGATAAGGACCTGGAATATCTCTATCGCCATGTGCCAACGGGCGCCACACTCATTATCTTTTAGGCGCGCTTTTCCGGCCTTGTTAAATTTCCTCTTCCATCATCGCCGATTCACCCTTTGCTTGATAACGTTCGGACTCTCTCTCAGTGGGATAGGCATTGCTCTTGCGCTGACCGCACCCCCTCACAAACCACCATCCCCTCCCGTTCTCACAGAACTCGCCCTCGCCAAAACGAAATCGCTCTATATGGTCATCGATATCCCCAAAAACCTGGGCGTATTGAAAGCAAGAGGGGTTACCATTCGAACCTTTCCCCTGCAGACGATCAAGTGGATTGGAGATCCCCTCAGCCAACCCTCAAGGCTGCAACTCAAAGGTAAAGAGCCTATGGTTTCACCCCTTTCGATCACTCCACCGCCCACGTCAGATAAAGCCACCGTACCAGATGGTGAGGAAGAGCCATCCAAGAGCCCAGCGAAAGCCCTCACCGTTTCTGATATGCCATTCCGATACGAATTGGCATTTCAAAACCATCTCAGCATCATCATCCAACCCGATCACCTTCCCTCCTTCTGGGACAACGCCTGGCAACAAATCGGCGGGTGGAAAGATCGGGTCGCCGCTCATATGTCAACGTGGAAAGTGGTGTTCGGCCAACCATCTCATCCCTATCTCGTGCTTTCCATGGAACCGGCCGATGCGCAAGCGTTCTATTGGGCCGTGGTTCCTCCCATGCCTTGGCTAGTGATTCCTGGTACGCCGGGCACCTCACCCTGAACGGTGCAAACAGGCGGATGATAACTGAGCCGAGAGGAATGGTTCGACGCAAGGGAAGACGGAGAACACGGCAAGAAAAGCAGCTTACTCTTTTAACTGAATCCTTAATTGGCTATCTTGGACGTGAAGATCTTCGACCCCTTGAGCAAATTGATCCCAAAAACCTCCAGCCCCACCGAACTCCTCAACCAAATTGAGATGTTTAATATCACCCCACCACGCGCTGGGTAATGGCACTCCCCCCAAACTGACTCCTTGTATGGCGACGACTGGTTTGCCATTGGCGTAACGCAGTTCAACCCCGAAATTCAACTTTACGGTTTTTCCCCCCAGAAGAGGCACCTCTTCATTAATCGGCACCACCAATTTGACGCTGACCAGATTGTCGGCCAGATCCACAGCCACATGCTTCGCCATATCGGCATCCTTCGCAATCAAGGCATTCACCTCGCGTTCCGTCAACTGAATTTCTCGTGATGCCCCCTTCTCCGAATAGGGTTCCGGCTCAAGCGGCCCTTCAGGAGAAGAGAGCCTTGCCGTGGAAGAGGAAGAATTTGAATTATCAATGTGGCCTAATTGAGCCATCTTAGAATCCAAGGAATGTTGCTCCGATTCCGTCAACCGCGTCGGTTCAAAGGTCGCTGCATATAAATACTGATTAATCCACCACGCCGTCACTAAGGCAGTAGCCAACACCGCAAGACCGACAAAGAGCATAACTTGCTGGCCACTGAATCGATGTGCCGAATGATCTGTGTGAGAAATTTCTGGATTCATAGCTCCCCCTTAATGCCGCATGTCGTCGCCGGCATTCTTGTAGGCCATGAGATGTGGTGAGGGAAGACAGATTGGCCATGTATGCACACGGTGAAAGAAAAACGCTCATGTTCCCCAGGACATTCTATCCAAGCATGACCGACGATATTTCTCAATGGGGAGACCTCCCTAGTGTAGCGATTCATCAATATGCTAATACCTTCCGTTACCCCTGAGCATTTCAATAATATGCTAACATCTTCCGTTCACCCTGAGCCCGTCGAAAGGTTTGGAGATTGAATATATGCGGAAAGGTCAATTGAGACAAAGGAAAGAAATGAGGGGTCAGCCGCCTCGCCAACGCATGAGCTGGAAAGTCCGCCTGATTCCCATTATCCTCTTTGCGATCTACGGTCTGTACTACTTCGTCTCCAACCAGGAAATCGTCCCTATCACCGGGCGATCCCAATTGATCGAGATGACCCGTGAGCAGGAAATGTCGTTAGGCTTGCAGTCGTATCAGGAAATTCTCAGCCAATCCCAGGTCATACAGCAAGGCGCATCGGTCAATCTGATCCGAACCGTTGGCCAAAAATTAGTAAGGGCCGCTGCTGATGTCGACCCCGGGTTTGACTGGGAATTTAATGTCATCCAATCCGAACAGGCCAACGCCTTTGCCTTACCGGGTGGGAAAACGGCGGTCTATACAGGTTTATTCACCGTGGCAGAAAATATGAATGGCCTGGCCGTAGTTATGGGCCATGAGATGGCCCATGCCATCGCCCGTCATGGGGCAGAACGAATGGCCTATCAGAAATTAGTCCAGATTGGATCCATGGCGGCCAGCATGGCCTTAGGAGATATGGATTACGAAACTCAACGAGCTGTCATGGGGGCCTTGGGAGTTGGCACACAATACGGCGTGCTGCTCCCTTTTTCCCGGGATCATGAATCCGAAGGCGACTATATGGGCTTGTTGTTTGTCGCCCGGGCTTGTTTCGATCCCACCGAAGCTCCACGGCTGTGGGAACGCATGGGAGAAGTCAGCAAAGGCAAACAACCAGCCGAATTCATGTCCACCCATCCCAGCCATGGAACCCGCATCAAGCAGTTTCAAGAATGGATGCCCGAAGCCCTCGCCCTCCGCGAAAAACACTGCGGCCAGTCGTCCCGATCCT
>QJYE01000119.1 GCA_003235785.1 Nitrospirota bacterium | reverse complement strand
AAATAGCCACGGGCCCTGATGTACTAAAAGGCGCCTGGGTACTAAAATTGGATTCCATTAGGGTGGCCGAATTCCCCGGCGAAATTCCGACAATACCGTCATCGGACGTGATGTCTTGGTACGAAAAGAGAATACGCCCATCAGAAAATAGCGTGACTTGAAAGGTATTGGCTCCCGTATTAAATAAGGGCGCTTCGGTGACTCTCGGCCAGGTCACGACGATAAAGTTGGGAAACTGATTGACATAGATGGCCTCTTCCGCCGCAGCATGAGCAAATCGATATTCCGGTCGCCAATCGTCAAAGAATGGAGCAATTTGTGGTTGTTCATCTAACTTGGCCACCGTTTCCGCCCAGGCCGTATCTCCAGCCAGAAAGGTAATGCGCCCATTGGAATTAACATAGAATTGCGTATAGGTGGCCCCGAAGAAGGGGAACGTGAAGCCCTGGGTAAACGGCACAAGATCAAAGTCATCATTACCCTGATGAAGTGGCTCCCCCAACTCTGAAATAAACCGCGTACCAGCCACCGTGACTGTTCCTACATCGGTAATTCCCATGGGGATTGGAATTACCGCTGTCGAAACCCCATAGAGTGGCGTCCCTCCGCTGAAGTCGGTCGCTGACACTTGGATATTCCCCGTGGACGTCGAAATCGATGCCAGAGTAAACGTTCCATCTGCCGCAGTGAGAGAGGTTTGTCCTGTTTTCGTGGCCACTGAGATACCAGAGACCGGAGCACTATTTGCATCCACGACCATCCCGACTACCGTCGTGGTGAGTTCGACAAGAGACATCTGGCTGACGTCGTACCCTCCATTGGCATTGGGCACAAAGAGGATCATCGTGTGATCCAAATCAAAGGGATCAGTCCCGACCATCTCTCCATCCGCCGGAAGTGGCCCATCAAACTCTTCATAAATCGTTACCGGTCCAGTGGTACTCAGAGGCAAATCTTGACTCAAGTCTGATTCAGTGAAGGTGGGAGAACTGCCAGAGATCCCGACAATCGCATCATCCGCTGTCATGCCGGCATAGGCAAACAGAATCCGTCCATCCGGGAACAAGGTGGCTTGAAAGGTATTGGACCCAATGGCGGCAAACTCCGGGACCTGAGACCAGGTGACCACCAATCGATTGGGAAATTGATGAACAAAGACCTCACCGATGCCGCCGGGATTGAGATTATCAAAAAACGGGGCAAGCTGGGGTGAGGCCGTGAATTCCGCCAGGGTTTCTTCTACGGTTGTCGGCCGATTAAAAAAGTTCAAGCGGCCGTTGGAATGAATACGGATACCGTTAAAGTTAATTCCTGAAAATGGAAAGGAAAAGTGTCCCAAATCAGCAAATCCACGATCATTGTCACCAAGGCTAAGACGTTCACCAAAATCGGGTTCAAAGAAATATGGGGTCAGAGTTAACGTTCCTAGATCTGTCGTCGCATTCGCCATGGGCAGTGTGGGCGGAGGCATGACCACAAGCGGCTGCCCTGCCATATTTGCCGAGATCACGACACGAAGGATTTGAGGCATATAGATCGACACATTAGCCAAGGAAAACGTCCCATCGCTGGCTGTCAGACCAGATGGTCCATCCACAATAGACACCGTGGCCCCATTGACCGGACTCCCACCCTCCTCGATGACTGTGCCGATCACCGTGGTGAATTCTTCGGGACGCGATGACAGCTCCACGTCAAACCCTTCATTGGCATTGGGCGTAAAACTCATTAGCTGACGAGGAAGGTCAAACGTGTCGGCTGCTTGAAAAGCAAAATTTTCATAAATGGACACTGGCCCTGTGGTACTCAAGGGGGTGACAGCACTCAAATCAACTTCCCCGAGAGATTGCCCCGGGGTAATCCCCACAATCCCCTTCTCAGCCGCCACATCCCCATAGGATAAGACTATCCGTCCCCCAATATAGAGAGTCGCTTGAAACGTCGAGAAATCAGTAAACCCAAAACCCGGGATCTGAAACCAGGTCACGACAAAACGATCCGGAAGTTGCTTGACAAAAATTTCTCCGCCATCAGAAAAAGAAAGAAAGGTCCAGAAAGCGGCAATGCCCGCTTGTTCGTCGAATGCTGTTTCGGAATTGGATAATTCCGCATCGGGAAATTCAAAGGTCAATCGGCCGCCAGGCGTGACATAGACACCTGGGTAGGTTTGTCCATAAAAGGGGAAGGAAAAGCCTTGCATGAAGGGAACGAATGTAGAGAGCAGCCGATTGAGGTCAAATGGGATCGCTTGCCCAAATTGGTGTTCAAATTGTGGACTCGAAACGGTCAGCATCCCTATGTCGGTGACACCATTGAGGACTGGCGCCACAAACGGGGTGGCCGCATAGAGCCCTTCCCCATTCACCAACACCGTGGCTGTGACCTGAATGGGGTCAAATTGGTAGGCCGAGAGATTGGGAAACTGAAAACTTCCATCAGCCGCTGTCACCCCAGATGGCCCTCCAAGAATAGCCACCTGTGCCCCCCCTAGTGGCGTGCCCGCATCATCCACCACCGTACCAATGACGGTGGTCACAATATCTTGGATGATCACGCTAGTGAACGCGTTCCCAAAGGGCGTGGTGACTATTAATGAAGTGGCTCCGGTTGAGGTCACACGCGGCACGGTCAAGTCAACGGACACCGTGGTCTCAGATTCACCTGGCACAGGGCTGAGGAGCACCTCGGAATTGGCCATTGTGACTATCGCCCCCTGTAAATGCGTCCCCGTAATCGTGATGGTCACTGAGGTCCCCACCTCAACGGTCCCAGGAGTCGCATTCGTGATGGTCGGCGGTGCGGTTTCAGTCCCCCGCACAATAGCGAGCAGATTCCCAACGGCATCATACTGGTAATAAGCGGTATCCCCCGTGCCATCCACCACCGCACTCAATCGCCCTAATTCATCGTAGAAATATTGGGCTTGATCGGCGACAGAACTCACGGGCCAGAGGAGGGCGAGGGCCAGGAGCCCCACGAGCCATAAGGCGCTGGGCCCGCCAGTTGCGGGCGCCTTGGTGAGGGGACAGATCAAGTCCTCAGGTTGATGGGTGAGGATAGGACAAGGATGAGGCATAAGATATCTCCTACAGCTTAACGGGGAAAGCACGCCCATCAGTCGTTCATCCAATAGGGCCGATCCGCTTGGTTTGTTGAAGGCCGCTTCGTAAGGTTTTGTTCAGAATGCCTACGTTGCTTACCTTAGCGGGTGTCCTCGGGGTTGCCTATGCCTCATTTGGGTGTTCCAGCGGAGTGTTGATAGCCCGGCTCTTTCACATAACAGGGACGAAGTATCAAGCCCTCGTTTCCGGCAAAGACCTCAGCCAATTCCTGCGCGCGGCTAGCGAATCGGATGAAATAAAGCAACGGACCTGGCGGTAGTCATATTTCAGCAGGCCAAACGGATCTTGCAACAAGATCCCATCTGTCCCTTCTGTTTATTCATCCGGCACCTTCACGTGGACATTGAGGCCTCAGGCTGCTCGCCGCGTCTAGCGGTCATGTAGGCCTCCGACCATTGGAATGGCGTTGATCGTCCCCCTTTCGGTTGTTTCGTGCCCTCGTCCGTCTGGGGCATCCTTGTTGAGAGAAAGATGCGTCCGACTCCCGTGGTCGTTGCCCCAATAGCTTCGTACGATCCGATGAAGATAAGATTTGTTCAAGATGATCAGATGGTCGAGGCATTCCCGACGTTATTGGCAATTCAACTGGCGTTTGGCAGACTAAGCCGCATGAATGAGGAAAGGCCTTGTATGGCGTGGAAGGTCTATATGTTGAAATGCGCCGATACCAGTTTGTATACGGGGATCACTGTGGATCTGGAGCGTCGTCTTGGCGAGCACTCGAATGGGAAGGGACCAAAGATACCAAACACCGTGGATCTTTTATGCTGTGGTGTTCACCGAATTTTAGGAAACGAGGGGCCAGGCGCTAAAGAGAGAAGCTGAAATTAAAACAATGACGAGAGAAGAAAAATTAGGTTTGATCGGGACTCGATAAAAAGATAGGTAGGTCGGAAATGCTCAACTAGGGCGTATTCACAATTAATAAATCTTCAGGTAGATTTTTCGCCATCATCAACCCTCTCTTGTGCAGGAGGCACGATGACGCGAAAACTGTTGCGGAACGACTAATGGGCCAAGGTGAAAGACGTGCTGCCGGGGAAACCGACCGACTGTGGCGTCACGGCGGCAGACAACCGCCAGTTTCTGGAAGGGGTGCTGTGGATCATGCGCACAGGCGCTCCCTGGCGAGATTTGCCTGACGAATATGGGCGGTGGCACACGGTCTACATGCGCTTCACGCGCTGGGCGAAGAAAGGCATGTGGCAACGGATGGCTGACACGATAGCAATCGATCCGGACTTTGAATGGGTGGCCATCGATAGTACGATTGTCCGTGCCCATCAACATGCGGCAGGTGCAAAAGGGGGCAGCAGAATCAAGCGTCAGGACGCTTACGAGGTGGTCTGTCTCCCAAGATTCACACCGTGGTGGATGCATTGGGGAATCCGGTGAGATTTCTGCTGACTGGGGGCCAAGTGGCGGATGTGACGCAGGTCCCCACGTTGTTGGCTGAGTTGAGGGGGATTGAGGCGGTGCTGGCCAATAAAGCTTATGATGCCCAAGCCGTCCTGGGTATCGTGGAGCAGTGTGGGGCTCAGGCGGTTATTCC
>QJYE01000446.1 GCA_003235785.1 Nitrospirota bacterium | reverse complement strand
CGGGGAAGCCAGTGACCCTCGGGCTCTGGAAGTCGCTGCACGGGAAAATGGGACCCGACTTGAGAATAATGCCCCCGCTTGGCAATTCATTCTTGCCGACAAACTTCAGCACAAAAAACTCGAAGATTCTCAGGAATTTGCCTGGACCACGAAAAAAGCCCTGGTGAAATACTTACAGCCTTTTTACAAGATAAAAGATCATGGGGTAAAAACGGCCCCCTTCTTTGTGCTACGTATGACAACTATGCCGGCGATATTGGCGGAAATTGCCTTTATCTCCAACCCCACGGAAGAAAAGCTTCTCAAAAGCTCTACCTATCAACAACGCATGGCTCAAGGGATCTTTGAAGGTATCAAATCATATCTCACGCCCTTACAAACCGCCTCTCGGTAACCTCTCTTTTCCACCCCCTTCACCTCGGAACCTCCACCATCTTTTTTTCTTGGCCCGTGTCCTGTAACATCTTTCTCTTTTCCTTTTCTCCTATCCGACTCCTTGATTATCCATTTCCTGCCTCATTACCAAAATGGCGACCATCAAACTGACGATTGAATACGAAGGCACAGCCTATGCTGGTTGGCAGCGACAACCCAACCACAACACTATTCAAGCTGCTGTTGAAGAAGCCCTTTTCAAGATTACTCAGCAACACATTCCAGTAGTGGGCGCTGGACGGACCGATTCAGGAGTCCATGCCTTAGGTCAAGTCGTGAGTTTTCACGCCGACAAATTGCTGGCCGATGCCCAATGGGCCCCGGCACTCAATAGTTATCTCCCCCAAGATATTTCGGTGCTTTCCAGCGAACAGGTTTCCCCTGCATTTCATGCCCGTTTTAGCGCCACAGGAAAAGTGTATGAATATCGAATCACCGTTCAACTTTCTCGGCCAGCATTAGATCGCCATCGAGTCTGGCATTTCCCCCACTCCTTAGATACGAATGCGATGCGCCAGGCGCTTGCAGAATTTGTGGGCACCCATGATTTCACCTCGTTTCGTGGTCAACGATCACAAACGATTAACCCCATGTGCACTATTTCCCATGTTTCTCTTCGTTCTGAGTCTTCGTCATTATTGTTTCGCATTGAGGGCGATCGTTTTCTCAAGCAAATGGTACGCGCCATCGTTGGCACATTGATTGAAGTGGGCCTACAGAAACGAAAGCCCCATACAATACCGGATATTCTTCAAGCCAAAGACCGTCGAGCGGCCGGGCGAACAGCCCCAGCGCATGGGCTGTATTTGGTACAAGTCCTCTATGCCTAAGCGCGCTTTCCCATCATTCGGTTCAGCCTAGCTCACTCATCCCCTTGCTAAGGATTTTTTTGCTATAATTCAACGAGCAATGAGTTTTCTTTGTCGACAACGGATTTTCAACTCATGACCACAAGTATTTCTCCCGAATTCGACCACCCCACATTTCGATTGGCAGTCGCGCAGTTTGATCAGGCCGTTTCTCATATGGCCCTCGATTCTAACCTGCTTGAACGATTACAGTCGCCGCAAAGAGCTATCGCCGTCAGCATTCCCGTCAAAATGGATGATGGACACGTCAAGGTCTTTCGTGGATATCGCGTTCAACATGACCTCTCTCGAGGTCCAACAAAAGGGGGCATTCGCTATCATCCCACTGTGACATTAGGCGAAGTGAGTGCGCTCGCCATGTGGATGACCTGGAAAACCGCCTTGGCCGGATTACCCTTTGGGGGTGCAAAGGGCGGAGTGACCGTGAATCCTAACCTCCTGTCTGCCGATGAATTGGAACGGCTCACCAGACGCTACATTTCTGAAATTTTCCACCTACTGGGCCCGGACAAAGACATTCCCGCGCCCGATGTGGGAACCAATGCACAAACAATGGCCTGGGTTATGGATACGTACAGTCAACTGGTGGGATTTTCCGTCCGAGATGTCGTTACCGGAAAACCCCTCTCGATTGGAGGGAGTCTGGGTCGGGAAGAAGCCACTGGCCGTGGTGTGGTGGAGGTTACAATAGAAGCTTTACGACAATTTCAACTCAGCGTAGCTGACAGCACCATTGTCATCCAGGGATTTGGGAATGTCGGATCCCATGCGGCACGGATCCTCCATGAAGAAGGCGCCAAAGTCATTGCCATTAGTGATCGATTTGGAGGGCTGTATAATCCAAAGGGGCTTGACATTCCCGCCATCTTCACCGAACGGCAAAGAGAGAAATCACCTTTGCCCTCCTTCACACAATTCGGAGAGCCCATCCTCGATGAAGACCTCTTAACGCTTCCCTGCCGCGTCCTCATTCCCGCCGCCTTGGCAGAGCAAATTACCAAAACCAATGCTCCAAAGCTTCAATGCCAATTCGTCATTGAAGGCGCGAACGGCCCCACCACTCTCGAAGCCGATGCCATTCTGCAGGATCGAGGCATTATGGTCATTCCTGACATCTTGGCCAATGCGGGAGGTGTCATTGTGTCGTATTTTGAATGGGCACAGGACGCCCAACGGTTTTCATGGGAAGAAGCCCACATCCATAGTCGACTACGGACGATTATTACTCAGGCCTTCCATCGCATCTTTCAGCAAGCCGTGGACAAAAAGGTGACGATGAGGACAGCCGCCCTGATCTCCGGCATTGAGGAAGTCGCCAAGGCCCACCAATGCCGGGGACTCTACCCCTAAACAACGGTCCAGAAAATGGTTACGGTAATTCTCCTGAATAGATTTTCATGACAGTTGAGAGAAATACTAACGCCTCAGGTTTTTGACGTTGGAATGAGTTCCGGCCAATGATTGACCCGAACCCTCCGCCATCCCGAATCGCGCGGGCTTCATCAAAGATTTTTTGATCTTCTCCCTTGGCCCCACCTGAGAAGATGACAATGCGACGTCCATCAAAGGCGCTTTGGACAACATGACGAATACGATCGGCTGGCGTGCTAATCGGGACTTTCTCTTCTTCATAGACCTTCTTGGCGGCTGCTTGTTCTAAATGGGCACTCGGAACTTTGACTTTAATGATATGTGCCCCGAGTTGAGCGGCAATTTGTGCCGCATAGGCCGCAACATCAATGCCTGTTTCGCCTTCCTTACTTAATCCTTCCCCACGCGGGTACGACCAGACAACCACGGCCAATCCATAGGACTTGGCTTCCTCCGCAATCTCCCGCAAATGTTGATACATCTCTTGGCTATGAGCTGACCCGGGATAAATAGTATATCCGACAGCACAACAACCTAATCGCAAGGCATCACGAACGCTCCCCGTAATCGCCGAATTGGGATTTTTGGTGGCATGCAAGGAATCGTTATTATTCAGCTTTAAAATCAGGGGGATTTGGCCTGCAAACTCTGCGGCTCCGGCCTCTAAAAACCCTAGCGGGGCGGCGTAGGCATTACACCCTGCCTCAATGCCTAATTGAAAATGATAACGGGGGTCATAGCCTGAAGGGTTTGGGGCAAAGGAGCGAGCCGGTCCATGTTCAAAACCCTGATCGACCGGAAGGATGACTAAACGCCCCGTTCCCGCTAACCGGCCACTCATCAGCAATCGCGCCAGATTCATTAAGACGCCTGGCGGATTACCATCATAATTTCGCAGAATTTCCTTGACTCGAGGTGTCATGACGCCTGCTCCTTCCATAAGGCTTGTATCAAATAGTTGCCCGTAAAAAATTGAAGAATACCGTTTTTGTAGTGTAAAAGGGTTGGACAGCTAAGACAATATGCCTGTCAGAGTTTTCCCACCCACGATTCATTACGATTCAGCCTGTTCAACTCGTTTGCGAAGCGCAATCAACTCTTGCTCCATCGCTTCAAAACGTTCAGCAATGGGATCTGGAATATTGGTGTGGTCCATGGTGGCTTCCGGAAGACGCTCCCCATCGTATTTCACAATCCTTCCAGGGTTTCCGACAACCGTGGAATTTGCGGGAACCGTTCGCAAGACCACCGCATTGGCGCCAATCTTGACATTATCCCCAATGCAAATTCCACCTAAGACTTTCGCCCCCGCTCCCACAACGACATGATTCCCCAAGGTAGGATGTCTCTTCCCACGCTCCTTCCCGGTACCTCCCAACGTGACGCCTTGAAACAACGTCACATAATCCCCAATTTCCGCTGTTTCACCAATGACCACCCCCATGCCATGGTCAATAAAAAACCCTCGTCCAATCGTGGCACCCGGATGAATCTCCACGCCGGTGACCCAACGGGCTATTTGAGAAATGAGCCGAGGGAAAAACGGAACCTTATTTATCCATAGCCAATGGGCAATCCGGTAAGCCAAGAGAGCATGGAAGCCCGAATAGAGGAGAAACACTTCCAGCCGGCTTGTGGCTGCCGGATCACGCTCAAAGACGGCCTGGAGGTCTTGAGCAATTTGGGTTACCTTTGGCATTCATTCACCATTGCTAGAGAAGCAGAAGACAGAGGACACAAAATTTTTCCATCCCAGGCCTTCAGGAATTCATCGATTGAATTAAGCACATGGCCAGCACGGCGATACCCTCGGCCCGGCCTATCATCCCAATCCCTTCCCCACTTTTCACTTTAATATTGACCCGCTGACTCTCCACCTGAAGCACTCGAGCCAGACTTTCCTGCATGGGCTTCATATAGGGAGCGAGTTTTGGAGCCTGGGCACAGATGACGGTATCAAGATTCACAAGACCCCATTGTTTTTCGGCTAAGGTTTGCACCACATTTTCCAACATC
>QJYE01000084.1 GCA_003235785.1 Nitrospirota bacterium | reverse complement strand
CCCACACTAAAACATTTTGAATATACCTACGAGGGTTTAGGAATCAGAAGGGGTTCGTCTGGTGGGATCAGCTGCAGAAGTCGGGACGGATTTCTCTGTTTGATCTTTGGGGGGCAGTTGTTCTGAAAGGCTTGCCAATTGATTGGCGCGGTTGATGAGTTTATCCAATTCCTTGACCGCTAAAGAAAGACGCGTGAGGGGATCTTGCTGATCTGTGGTCGATTGATTACTGAAGAGCATGGGAATGTGTGGTTTCATGAATAACCCCAAGTGCGTACTGTATTGTAAGCAATGTTGGAAAAAAGTGCATTGAATTGTTCTTGCCATTTATGCGAGATTTCTGCTCGTTTATGACCGAAAGACTCTCATTCGGTTTTCAAGCCGGTTGCAATTGATGCTGACCACATTTCCTGAGAAGCGGGCAGTTGATTTAAGGATTCATGACGAGGAGAAAGAAGCGAAACATGAGAGTATTAAAAAAGAAGCACCAAATGGCATGGGTAACGGGACTGATCGTTTCCTCTCTTCTCAGCGGTTTTGCCTGGTGTGACGATTTCGATGCTCGCACGCGGGTCACCAAAGGTACGTTGGAATATGGATTGTTGGGTGGGTATTGGAAAGGGAATGATTTGTTCCAAAACGCTCCTTCGACAAACCGCGACGCGATCTATGTGTTGCCGCAGTTGGGGCTCGTCTTAACAGATGAACTTGGCAGCGGTGCGGTGGCGGGAAATGTAGAGGTGCTTATTGAGCCCATGGCTGCGCATTATTATGAACCCTTTAGCGCCTCCGCCTTTGGTGGGTCTGTGATGCTGAAATACAATTTTCTGTCGTTTGGCCGATGGATGCCGTTTTGGGATGGAGGTGCGGGTATGTTGTGGACCGATCTTGCGCCGCGTATTCCTGAACAAAGCACGCAATTTAATTTCATTTTGCAAACCGGGCCAGGTGTGTCGTATTTCGTGTCAGAGCATTGGGCGATCACAGGAGGCATTCGTTTTCATCACATTTCCAATGCTAATATCGGTGATCGAAATACTGGGCTGAATGCTTGGCTGTTCACCCTTGGCGTGTCTTTCTTTTCACCGTAAACCTTCGATTCTATGACAAATCGTATTCTGAAAGACCTGAGGCGATCTGTGCCAGTGGCTAATCATGCTCAATCTCTGTGCAGGAGGATGGCTGCTTCGGGGCTCATCCTACTTCTCGCAGCGACCGTAGGCCTAGCAGACGTGGGCATGAATGGGCCGCCTGGGGAACAGGGGCATGCTCATGGTCATATCATGGCGCCCGGACAATGGGAGGGATCAGCAGAAGGGATTGCCTATTCCGAATTCAATCATGCCCTTGCGGGAATCGGCGTCATTTTGGTGGGACTCACTGAATTACGTGGGGCCATGGGTTGGACGGCCTTGGCCTGGTCGCGATGGCTGCTGCCACTAGCGTTGGTGGGCTCAGGGACCTTTCTCTTAATTTGGAGCGATCATGAAGCTTGGCCAATTGGCTCCTGGACTTTGGTGGAAACGCTCTCCGGAAAAGATCCAGAAATGTTGCAGCATAAAATTTTTGGCATCTTAGCCTTAGGAGTCGGGACGGTGGAATGGTTACGGCGAGTTGGAAAATTAGGGCATTGGTTCTGGAGTGCCCTACTGCCGGGTTTTGCACTTGTTGGCGGTGGTATGTTGTTTCTGCATATGCATGGTCCGCATCCAGCGGGACATCAAATACAAATTCATCATAATGTGATGGGCTCACTGGCTTTGGCCGGAGGGTTAGCATGGTTTGCGGGTGAATGGTTGCATCGGCCTAATGGTTTTTCAAAAGACCTCCCTTCGAAATCAATCCTCAAAATCCTCTGGGCGATTTTCGTCATGTCTATTGGCATCCAGTTGCTGTTTTATTCTGAATCGTAAGAGTCTTTTAAGTAGTATCCCAATCTCAGTGGGTTGTATGGTATTGCCGGGTTTCGGCTCGGCAGCCGAGTACTTGCTTGGTGCGTCTCGAAGAGCGCCCCAACTTGCAATGCTCAGATAAGGGCCGCAAGAGTTAGAAAAGGGTCCATCACATCAGACCGCAGGCATCGATAAATGAGAAAGAGCGGGCTGAGGTTTGAAATTCGATTGAGGCCTGTGGACAGCACAAAAATAAGCCGGGCTCCTTGTGGAGGTCCGGCTTTTTTCTATTTGGCCCAACGGCTTTCGTATGCTTGTTCAGGTTTTTACTGTGTTTTTGTGGAAGCGCCAGGGGGGGGGGCGAGGCCGGCTAAGCTGGAGCCGAAAAGAAAGATGGTGCCGGGTTCAGGGGTGGTCGCAAGCTCACGGGCCTTATCCTGCACCCGGACTTGAGGGAGATCCGTCATGAGGCCGTCGTTAACCTCAACGCTATAGAAGGGGAAGCGTTGAGAAATCGGACATTTGAATTATTAGAAAGAACGAGGCCGAGATTTCCTAGCACTGAAGGCTTGTGGCTTTTTTGGAGAAGGTAGTGATGGGGATGCCACATGGCAACTCAGGCCATGTGGGTTCACAGAAGAAAAATACTTATGTAAATTTAGAGAGCCTTAGGCGAGGGGGGCATTTTGTCTTGAAGCGGCCGCGCGGGCATCTAATGAAATGGAAACGGTATCCTTCAGGTTTTGTACGGCGTCTATTGATGGTTCTTGGGATTTTGTTCGTACCGCAGGCGTGGCGGAATCAATAAGTGGGAGTGAAAGTTGAGTCAGGGCATTTGCCGCATTGAGGACACCAATTTGTGACATCAGAGGATTTCCTTTCGTGCGAGTGTTTGTGAAATGGATGCCTTGTTGAAATTTTTATCGGCCGGTAAAGAAGCATCTTGAAAATGTGTCCTTTCCCGCATGAGACAATGCCGGGCAACTGCATGTAAGGACTAAAAATATGATTGAAAAAGCTTAGTATTAAAGGGTTCGGGGATTTAGCCGTTAAAGGATGCCGATGGCGTTGAGGAGGACGATGAAGACGGCTATTGGTGCGATGTAGCGCACGAGGGCTTGCCAGGCTGTGTAGAGTGCAGGGTTGGTAATTCGCAGTTCGGATTTGGTGTTTTCGGAAGACATGAGCCATCCGGCAAAGAGGGCGATGAGGATGCCGCCTAACGGGAGCATGAGGTTGGAGGTGATGAAATCCAGAAGATCGAAAAATGTCAGGCCGAAAAATTTCAGATCAGCCCACAGATTAAACGACCAAATCGTTCCTAAGCCCAACATCCACGTTGCGATGCCGGAATACAGTGACGCTTTGATTCGTGATATGCCAAAGGTTTCAATAAGCCAGGTGACAAGGGGTTCAATGAGAGAAATAGAGGAGGTCCAGGCTGCGACGAGTAAAAGGATGAAAAAGAGCGAACCAAAGATGATTCCGCCAGTCATATTGCCGAAGGCCACCGGCAAGGTTTGAAAGATCAGTCCTGGGCCTGAGCCGGGTTCCAGATTATTCGCAAAGACGATGGGAAAGATGGCCATGCCGGCTAGCAACGCTACGCCGGTATCGGCCATGGCAATGATGATGGATGTGTTGGCGATGGAGGTATCTTTTGGCACGTAGGAGCCATAGATCATGATCGTGCCCATGCCCAGACTGAGGCTGAAAAAAGCTTGGCCCATGGCCGAGAGCATGCTTGAGCCTGTGAGTTTGCTGAAGTCCGGGGTAAAGAGAAATTCCATGCCTTTGCCGAAGTAGCCGGTGCTCATGCTGTAGCCCACCATGAGCAGCAATAGGAAGAAGAGCGTGGGCATGAGGAACTGCACGGCTTTTTCTAATCCACCTTGGACTCCTCCCGCCACGATCACCATCGTGATAAGCATGAACACCGTATGCCAGAAAAATAAGCTGGTGGCACTGCCCACAAAAGTGGCAAAGGTTGATGCCGTGAATTCGCCAGTTGCGCCACTAAAGGTTCCGGCGAGGGATTTAAAAATATAGGCCAGGGTCCAGCCGCCGATGACGCTGTAATAGGAAAGGATTAACATGCCGGCGAGGGTGCCCGACCAGCCGATGATCTGCCACCATTGCGTGGTGTTGGTTTCCTCTACAAGGACCTTCATGGTGTGAATGGGTGTGGAACGTCCTCGCCGCCCGAGTAGAATTTCTGCCATCATGAGCGGAATACCTAATGCTGCTACGCAAATGATATAAATCAAGACAAAGGCGCTGCCGCCGTTTTGGCCGGTGAGATACGGAAATTTCCAAATATTACCCAGCCCGACCGCTGCGCCGGTGGCGGCAAGGATAAAGGTCCAACGGGAAGACCATTGGCCATGCATGGATTGACGATCAGAAATGTTCATGGGTGTGGAGAGGATTCCTTTGGAGCCTGGAGAGTGTAGTCAAGGCGCCCTCTTGCTTTCAAGGGTTTTGCTGAATGCCATCGGTTTAAGAGAAATTGAACTTGAGATGTACGCCTTCCTCTGACTATAGTGCAGACCTTTCTTTCTCTATCTAACTTTTGGGAAAACGTGTCCATGAGCGATGAACGACGAAATCGAAAAGTGATTGCGCTGGCGCCGATGCCGCCGGAAAAGTCCGCTTATGCCTTGGCGCGATATAGCCGGTCGCCCGATTCGATTGAAGAGAGTTTGAAGTGGGTATATGCTCATTCGTCAGAGAAATTTTGGGAGCAATTTTATTTTGCGTATGGGCATGGGTCGATTGCCGACCTTGGCCACGTGACGATTTGTTTCGAAAATATTTCTGAGTTAGCGGCCATTCGTTTGGAAGACGAGCCTTTGTGGGATGGGCAGGCCAAATCCAGTCGGTATCAAAATTTTGCCGCATCTGGCTGTTATGTGCCCAGTGAGATTGCGAATAGTGAGGTAGAAGGGGAGTATCGTGGCATTTTAGGGAGTCTGTATAATATTTATCGGGTCTTGAAAGATCCGGTACGCCTGCATTTGATGAAGCGGTATCCTCGCCCGGATAGTATGAAATCTGCAGATTATGACCGGACTATCGATGCGCGCACCTATGATGTGGTGCGCTATTTACTGCCTTTGGCTGCGATGACGAATGTAGGCCAGGTTGTGAGCATTCGTACCCTGGAAAAGCAAATGACGCGATTGCTCTCGGCGCAACTTCCGGAGTTGCTGGGCATCGGAGAAGATCTCAAGGATGCTTGTGCGAAGGCTCCGTCCAGCGTATGGGCGGATTTGCAAGAAGAGCCCTCCAAGCCGCTTGAACCCATGGCGCCCACGTTAGCGCGCTATGCGGCTCCCAATGAATATCAGCGTTCGGTGTATCGAGATGTGCTTCGGCATGTGAAAGGGGTATTGAAACAGTCAAGGTTCGATGATCCTCAATCGTGGAAAGGCTACGATCAGAGTGTCGATTTGCTTGAACCGCATGCGCCGTTGGATGAACTGGCGACCACACTGGTCTATCGTGTGAGTCAGGCGCCCTATCGACTCCTTCTAGAATGGGTGAAGGGGTGGCCGGAGAGCGACAAGCAGGCTGTGGTCGATGCGGCAATCAAAAGTCGGGGGCCCTATGATGATTTGGCCAAAGAATTTCGTTCAGGCTATGCCTTTATTTTTGATGTGTTGATGGATATTGGTGGGTGGCGGGATATGCATCGGCATCGGCGATGTCAGCAGATCCAGCAAAATTTTACCACCATTCATGGGTATGAGGTCCCACCTATTTTGGCTGAGGCAGGTGTCGAGAAAGAATATCGACAAGCAATGGATGCGGTGCAACAGGACATTGAGCGGTTGCGTGCGAATAATCAGGAGGCAGCCCTATACGCGATTCCCTTTGGGTTCCGGGTGCGATGCCTGTTTAAGATGGATTTTGCTGAAGTGGAATATATTACGAAATTGCGATCAGGTGTGAAGGGTCATTGGTCCTACCGCACCGTGGCCTGGGAAATGAAACAACAAATGCTCAAACGCCATCCATATTTAGGAAATATAATCCAGGCCACGTCACCAGATGTTGAAGATTCACTAACCCGGTAATGCTACATAGAAAGATGAGTAGTCATTGTGATGTCCAATACCCAAGCTCATATTGAATCGGCCATATCTGAGGGACAATGGGGGCTTGCCTATGAGGAGGCGTCTTCTTGGTCAGCTCAGCCCGACTGCGGTCCATTGCCTTTTTTTGCGGTGAATGTCGTGTGTCTCTTGCGAGGGGACTTTGCGCAGGCCTGGAGAGTCTACCCTCAAGCCCTGGCCGAGGAAGCTGATGTCCAACTCGTTCGGGAGTGGGTGGGCTCCCTCAGAGAACGGTACGTCGACTCCCCGCACGTGGCGTTATTCGAAGGGGTCTTTCATACTCAATCTGGTCGTCTGGAGGATGCGTTTACCTGTTTTGAACGGGTGATTACGATGGCTCCTGAGTCTCCGTATCCCCATTTTTTTCTGGCACAGATTCATCAACGCCAAGGGCGTATGGATCAAGCGGTGAAAGGCTTTCGAGAAGCCATTAAGCGAGATTCGTCCTATGTCGCGGCCCGACTCAAACTTGGGGTAGCCTACCAGGAGCAGGGGCAGTTGGAAATGGCCATTCCACAGTATCGGGAGGTCTTGGCGCTTCGTCCAGATGAGGCCGTGGGACATACGAATTTGGCTTGTGCGTTAGCCGAGCAAGGCAAGTTGGACCCCGCGATCGAAGAATATAAAAAAGCCTTAGTCATCAATCCTGACGATGCGGAGGTCCATTTTGCTCTGGGAGGGCTGTATGAAAATAAAGGCCGAGTTGATTTAGCAAAGAGGCAATATGAGGAAGCGCTTCGCCTGAACCCCGACTTTGGTCCGGCCGCGACGGCTATTGGTTGGTTTTTGTATGACAAGGGGCAAAATGACTTTGCCATGGATTATTTCAGTAAAGCGCTAATTGCCAATCCCGAGGATGCTCAAGCGACCTTTGGGGTGGGTCGCATTTATGAAGAAAAGCGCATGCCTGAGTTAGCGGTGCAGCACTACCAGAAAGCCCTGTCCCTGGAAAAAGATCCTGATCGGAAGACCAGGATTGTCAATTTTATGGACAAACTGTTTGGCTAGGCGAAGATTTATGCTAGGCGAAGGGTCTGTTGGATGGCAGACATTTGAGAGTGGATGCCTCCTGCATTTTTGACTTCTTGCTGGATTTGTTCCTGTAAATAGGAGGAGTAGCCGACCTTTTCCACAAACAATCGAAAAAATTCATCTGGTGTCAGTGCTGCTTTCGCCTGAAGCTCCTCAATAATGTCGTCACTGATTGGGATGAGCGTACTGCCGATATGAAGAATCCCTTTGTAGTAGTTTTCCTCTCCTCGCAGCTCTAGTCGAAGCCCAGGTTTCGCCTTCACGGTTTTGTCGACTTTTGCCTCAGAACTGGTTGAATTTTCAGGCAAGTTTTCCATAAGCGGCTCCAATTGTAGGTTATTAGGAATCAGAATGACAAGGACTTTCAGCTTTCTTGACTGAGTTGAGACCCTATGCTAGCGTAGCGACCTTTTTGGCGCGGGTCCTCCTGTTTTTCCTGCCTCTTGCGCCTTTATTTTTTACGATGGAGAACACAGTCGATTATGTCACGCGTATA
Organism: Nitrospirota bacterium; assembly: GCA_003235785.1. Classification (GTDB taxonomy): domain Bacteria; phylum Nitrospirota; class Nitrospiria; order Nitrospirales; family UBA8639; genus Nitrospira_E. The sequence continues at coordinate 7,665 of QJYE01000084.1, read as the reverse complement.
TAACTTTAGTGCCGGGCCAGCGATGTTACCGGAAGCGGTGTTGCAGCAGGCTCAAGAAGAATTGTCGGATTGGCATGGAGCCGGTGCATCAATTATGGAAATGAGCCACCGGGGGAAAGAGTTTGTCTCAGTGGCGGCAGAAGCTGAACAAGATGTCCGCGAGTTATTGGGCGTTCCCAATAATTATAAGGTGCTCTTTCTCCAAGGTGGGGCTTCGACCCAATTTGCCACGATTCCCATGAACTTGTTGCGCGGAAAAACGTCCGCCGATTACATATTGACTGGGGCATGGGGTAAAAAAGCCATTAGTGAGGCCAAAAAGTATTGTGCGGTAAATTTAGCGGCATCTTCAGAGAGTGGGAAATTTACGAGTATTCCTTCATTCGAGAGTTGGTCATTAAAAAAAGACGCCGCGTATGTCCATTATACTCCCAATGAGACGATTGGCGGTGTGGAGTTTCACTGGGTGCCTGATACAGGTGATGTCCCCTTAGTGGCTGATTTTTCATCAACGATTCTGTCTCGTCCGATTGATGTGAGCCGTTTTGCCCTGATTTACGCCGGGGCACAAAAAAATATTGGTCCAGCCGGGCTCACCTTAGTGATTGTGCGGGATGATCTTATTGGCAATGTCCTGCCTGTGACCCCGAGCGTGTATGACTATGCCCAGCAAGCTGAAGCTGACTCGATGCTGAACACTCCCCCAACCTTTGGGATATACCTGGCTGGCTTAGTCTTTAAATGGTTGAAGGCCCAAGGAGGTTTGGCTGCCATGGGAACTCTCAATGAACGCAAAGCGAACAAGCTCTATGCCGCCATTGATGGATCCGGTTTCTATCGCAATCCGGTTGAGAAAGCTTCAAGGTCTTGGATGAATGTCCCATTTATTCTGGCCAATCCTGAGCTAGACAAGGAATTTCTGGCTGGAGCTACGGCCGCAGGGTTAACGACGTTGGAAGGGCATCGTTCGGTTGGAGGTATGCGGGCTAGTATTTATAATGCCATGCCTGAAGCCGGTGTAGACGCTCTTATTGCCTATATGGCCGATTTCGAAACACGCAAAGCTTAGTCATTTTCTTTCAATCTTCTGTTTCTGGGTTTTTTACCAAACGGAGTGACGTATGAATATTCTGGTAAGTGATAGTCTTTCCCCTAAGGGGGTAGAAGTTTTAGAGCGAGCAGGCTTTTCCGTCGCGGTAAAAACCAAATTAACCAAAGAAGAACTATTGCAGGAAATTGGCAACTATGAGGCTTTAGTTGTACGGTCGGCCACCAAGGTGACCAAAGAGGTGATTGAAGCTGGAGCGCGTCTCCGCATTGTGGGCAGGGCCGGGACCGGCTTGGATAATGTCGACACAGAGGCGGCGACTCGGCGAGGCATTGTGGTCATGAATACGCCGGGTGGTAATACGATCACGACGGCTGAACATACCATGTCGATGATTGCCGCCATGAGCAGGCGAATTCCCCAAGCGACCAAGTCGATGAAGGACGGCAAGTGGGAAAAGAGCAAGTTTATGGGGAGTGAGCTCTATAACAAAACCTTAGGCCTAGTTGGGTTGGGGCAAATTGGTTCCTATGTTGCCAAGTTGGCTCAGGGATGGTCGATGAATGTTATTGGCTATGATCCCTATTTAGCGGCTGACCGAGCGAAACAAATGGGCATTGAAGTGGTGGAGCTTGAAGAATTATTTCATCGGGCGGATGTTATTTCCGTTCATACTCCCCTCACCAATGAAACTCGGGGGATTATCAATACCGAGACGATGGGGAAGATGAAAGATGGGGTGATGATCGTGAATTGTGCCAGAGGGGGCATCATTAACGAGCAGGATTTGTGTGAGGCGCTGCAATCAGGCAAAGTTGCTGCAGCGGCCTTTGATGTGTTCGAAAAAGAGCCAGTTGATCCACAGAATCCGCTTCTCAGTCTAGAAAATTTTACCTGTACTCCTCATATTGGTGCTTCTACAGAGGAAGCACAGGAAAATGTGGCCATTGGTATTGCGGAACAATTCGTTGATTATTTTAAGCGAGGGATTGCTCGGGGGGCTGTCAATGTTCCGTCGGTGGCCCCTGAAGTGCTGCCGCAGTTGCAACCCTATTTGTTGTTGGCTGAACGCATGGGGCGCTTTCAGGCCCAATTGTTGGAGGGGGGAATCAAATCAGTCACGGTCGAATACGTGGGAGAGGTCTCGCAACTTACGCTTGCTCCGATTACCGTGGCTATTTTGAAGGGGTTGCTTTCTCCCATATTGGAAGATGTCATTAACTTTGTGAATGCTCCGATTGTGGCCAAGGAGCGTGGGATCGAAGTCAAAGAAGTGAAAAGTAGTGATGCTGGTGATTTTACCAGTTTGATTCGCATTAAGGTTGAGACCGGCCAAAAAACGTATGCCTTGGCAGGTACGCTTTTTCACCGTCAAGAGCCTCGTGTCGTGGAAATTAATCAATTCCAAGTCGAGGTGGTTTTAGAAGGACAGATGATCTTGATTGATAACGTGGATCGTCCTGGTGTGATTGGCATGGTTGGGCAAATCTTGGGCAAGCATGAGGTGAATATCGCCCGCATGCAATGTTCACGCATCGAGCGAGGAGAATCGGCGCTACTGATCATTGGGCTCGATGCGCCTCTATCTCCTGTCGCCTTAGATCTCCTCAAAAGGGAGAAAGATATTCTTTCGGTCCGCATGGTTGATCTGGGTTAGTCTGACGTCTCTTCTCCCATTAACGACCCTTGGCCGGGGACGGCTGCATGAGGTAAGTTCTTTTCATCGATCCCATGAAACCGGCCCGTTCTCTCATCCCCATTGGTACAGCAACTTTATTGCCAGAGACGGCTCGGCGCGTCCGGCACCTGGAAGACCAATTTATGGTCTATTTGGCCAAGTGGGGTTACCAGGAAATTATTCTTCCAACCTTTGAGTATCTGGATGTCCTCTCTGTTGGGCTCCCTCCAGAAATCTTAGAAAAATGCTATAAGTTTGCCGATTGGACCTCGGGGCGCATGCTGGTGTTGCGTCCTGACGCGACAGCTCAAATTGCCCGGATGGTGGCTATGGGGTTAGGGGGCGATGTGCTCCCTATGCGCTGCTCCTATCGAACCACCGTGTTTCGCTATGAATTGGAGCATCGTGGGCGAGACCGAGAAGTGTTTCAAGTGGGGATTGAGCTCGTAGGCAATGACACTCCACAGGGTGATGCCGAGATCGTAACCATTCTGGCAGGCTTGTTCCAGCAAGTAGGGCTACCGGGATGGAAAATTTCTTTGGGACATGTGGGGTTTTTCAAGGCCTTGTTAGCGCGATCAGGGTTGTCTGCCATAGGGAGAAAACAAGCCGAGTTGGCTGCTGTTCATAAGGACCTACCGCGTTTGGAAGAGATTTTAACCACTGAACGCTTGCCTCGTGGGATCGTCCGCAATATTCTCCAGGTTCCTGAGCGTTGTGGACATCAAGAGGTGCTAGAATGGGGAAAAGGCATTGCGGGAAATGATGCGCAATTGCTGAAGCCGTTGCATCGGTTGGAGCAAGTATTTCAGCAATTGGAGCTTACCGGTGTGCAGCAGCATGTGCTCTTGGATCTTGGAGAGTTTCGTGGTTTTGATTATTACGATGGGGTGGTGTTCGATGTCTTTACTTCTGCGTTAGGCACTGAAATTGGTGGGGGTGGACGGTACAATCATCTGGTCGGCCGGTTTGGGCGGGATTTGCCAGCCATCGGGTTTGGCCTTGATTTAGATCGTGTGTTTTCAGCCTTAGAGCGTAGTGGGCAAGTAGGGAACAATGGGATCCCCCCTGTGTTATTGCTGGCTTCTGGGCATCAAGCCAAGGAAGCCTTTTCGTTAGCTCAGGCCTTACGTGCAGCGGGGATAAATGTAATTGAAGAGAGGGTAAAACGGACCCCCAAGGCTTCACTCACCTGGGCCACACAGGAGGCTCGGCGTCGAGGTCTCTCGCAAGTCATTCTTTGCGAGCCCAAAAAAGGTGTGTCGGCATCCGTGCTCTTATTGAAATTTTTCGAATCTTCCTTAAAGCCTAAGCAAACTCGCGTGGCGCTCCAAGATTTGCCTCAACACTTGCAAACGGAGAAGCATGACAATTTCTGATATTGCCGGGGTTCGGGTCCCTCCCCAGAATTTAGAGGCGGAGCAATCGGTGCTTGGCGCGATACTGCTCGACAATACCGCCCTCAATCGTTCCATGGAATTCTTGTCGGAAGAGGATTTTTATCGGACTGCGAATCAGATGGTCTATCGCAGCATGGTGGGCTTGTCGGAGCGTAATCAACCGGTTGATCAAATTACGCTCACGGATTATTTGCGAGGCACAGGGGAGTTAGAGCAGGTTGGGGGATCTTCGTATATTGCTGAATTAGCCCAAATGGTGCCCAGCGCGGCCAATATTCGCTATCACTGCCAAATCGTTCGAGAAAAATCACTGCTTCGTGGATTATTGCGAACTGCCACTGATGTGGTCATGAAAGGGTATGAAGGCACGACCAAAACGGACGAGTTGATGGAATTTGCTGAGCGGGAAATTTTCCGTTTGGCGCAAGGGCATTTGGGCGGAACTTTCGTGCCGGTGAGTAGTATTATTCAGGACAGTGTTGAAATTGTTGACCGACTTTATAGTCGTCAAGAAAAAATAACGGGTGTGCCTACTGGTTTTACGGATTTGGATAATTTGCTTGCCGGACTCCAGCCTTCGGATTTAATTATTGTGGCTGGCAGACCGAGTATGGGAAAGACGAGTCTAGCCTTAGGCATGGCTGAACAGGCTGCGCTGAAAGGTAATGCCGTTGTTGGGATTTTCAGTTTGGAAATGTCTCGTGCACAATTGGTCCTACGCATGCTCAGCTCTCAAGCCCATCTCGATTCTCATGCCGTCCGTACTGGTCAATTAAAAGGGTCTGATTGGGTAGCGTTAACCGAGGCAGCAGGCAGGTTGGAACAGGCCAAAATTTTCATTGATGATTCTGGAAATCTGACTGTTCAACAAATGCGTGGAAAGGCTCGGCGTCTCAAATCTGAGCATGGACTGGATCTTTTGGTCATTGATTATTTGCAATTGATGGATGGAAAGAGTTCTTCTGAATCTCGGCAACAAGAAATTTCCGATATTTCACGAGCGTTAAAAGCCCTTGCGAAAGAATTAGATATTCCAGTCGTTGCCCTTTCGCAGTTAAGCCGTGCCGTAGAAAATCGAACGGATAAACGGCCCATGCTGTCAGATCTACGGGAGTCGGGGGCCATTGAGCAGGATGCGGATGTGGTAATGTTTATCTATCGAGATGAGGTCTATAACCCTGATTCCGAAGACAAGGGTATTGCGAATATCCTTGTTCGTAAGCACAGAAATGGGCCAATTGGGGAAGTGGACTTACAGTTTCACGACCGGTACGCGAAATTTAATGATTTAGATAAAAGACATTCTGGTATAATATAAGAAATTCTATTCATTTGAGAGCCTAATGTGACGGATTCTTCGATGCGACAAACTAGTTCGATTCGTTCTAGAAAAACGGTTCTTCTTTGGCTAAGTCGCGTTCGAACCTGTCTATTCAGTATCCCTCTTTTAATTGTTTCATGCGGCACGGCTCCGCAACTTGGTGTGCATGAGAAAGAATCTTCCTCTCCCGTTCGTGAAACGATTCCTCCTCAAGCCTATTATTATTTCCTTCAGGGATCTCTAGCCGAACTCAATAACGATAGTGTCGGGGCGTTAGAGGCCTATCAGGCCGGGTTGACGTTCGACCCAGATTCTATTTTCTTGAAATTCCGTATCGCCAAGCTTCATTTTAGATTAGCCCAGGTGTCAGCTGCGGTGGACATGGCAAAGCAAATTCCTGTCGAGCGCATAACGTCCGTGGCCATGTTTTTAGAAATGGCGAAGATTTTTTTTGACGGAGGGGAACATAGCCTGGCGCTGCAAGTATTGTCAGAAGGTGAGCGACAATTTCCCTTAGAACAACGATTGTATATTTCTCATGGCACCCTGTTGTTGACAGAAAAGGACTTTCAACAAGCAGGCGGAGTGTTTCGTGATCTCTTGCAACATGTGCCTGAGTCAGCAGAGGCTCATTATTACTTAGGGGTTATTGCCTTAGAAACCAACACCAAGCTGGAAGCGGTTGGGCATTTTGAGCAGGCGATTGCGCTGAATGCGTCTTTTGAGCGTGCATACATGAAATTAGTGGAACTCTTGGAAGAGGAAAATGACTCTCTTCGAGCGATTGAATTGATCGAAACTTTTTTGACCGATGTGAATCCCAATCATCGCGATTTTCGCTTGCGCCTCGTTCGTTTATATATCGCACAGAAGAAAGGGGACCAAGCCATTGAGCATTTGGATTACTTACTTAAGCAGAATCCCGGTGACCTTCATGCCCAAGTCCGGAAAGCACAGATTTATGGCGAACAGGGCAATTTTGCTGCGGCCATTGAGGAATTGAATGCGGTGTTACGTGATCGTCCGAATGAATTGCGAGTGCGAGACTTTTTGGGCTTATTGTACGAGGAAATGAAAGATTATGAGCGTGCGATTCAAGCCTATCAAGCCAATGTTCAAGTTGATCCCACGTTTTTTGATAGTGTGTTGCACCTGGGTTTTGTGTCGTATCGCTTGAAAAAGAATGAAGAAGCTGTCTCGTATCTTGATCAAGCCGTGAAGTTGCAACCGAAGCGTCCTGAGCCCTACTTGTTGTTAGGCTTGACGTATTTTCAAATGAAGGACTATCAACAGGCTAAGTCCAGATTGGAAGACGGTATTCAACAGAACCCCGCCAATGCAGAGTTGCATTTTAATTTAGGAACGACGTATGACAAGCTGGATCGCTTTGATGCGGTCGTCAAGGAGATGGAGCAGGCCCTAGAGCTGGATCCTGAGCATGCCGATGCGTTGAATTATTTAGGCTATAGTTACGCTGATCGAGGTATTAAGGCCGAAGAAGCCGTGTCTTTGACTCAACGGGCTGTAGCCTTGAAGCCTCATAACGGATATTACGTGGATAGCTTAGCCTGGGCCTTGTATAAAGTTGGGCGAATAGAAGAAGCTTTAGAGATGATACAGCGTGCCGTAGCTTTGGTCCCTGATGATCCTGTGATTTATGAGCATCTTGGTGAAATTTTCCTAATCCGTGAAGAACGTGAAAAAGCCAGGGAGGCATGGATGCACTCTCTTCAGCTAGATTCAACCAACGAAGCACTCAAACAGCGGTTTCGAGAAACCGGATTTGGGGAGCCTATCCCAACTCTTTCTCAGCATTCTACCTATACTCCGTAATCCGACTCGTTTATTTCTCTATCATCCAGAACATCTTGCTACTATTCCCTATTGGGTTTCGCCTCAATCCGAGGAGGAGAATGACGATTTGTTTTTGTCGTCATGGTGTTCCTTAAGATTTGTCAATTTTTGACGATCAGAAGAGATCGATATTTTGAGTACGTAATCTTTTCATTATCTTTTCATTTCATTTTTTATTGGTAAAATAGTTCTGGTAGCTCTCTGATGGTTGCCGCACATTCGTGCCAGTTAGCGCCATTTTGTAAGGTTTAGTTGTGGCAACATACCCTGGTCTCTAGAGATAGCCATGTGTATGATGACCGCATGATCAGGACGGAAGGCAACGATATGATGGAGGGGAACCCTCCTTGGAGGTTTTAATATG
>QJYE01000488.1 GCA_003235785.1 Nitrospirota bacterium | reverse complement strand
GGGCGTGGAGATGGTGATGCCGGGCGATAATGTGTCGTTTGCCGGGGAATTGATTGCCCCGATCGCGATGGAGCAGGGGGTGCGGTTTGCGGTGCGCGAAGGAGGCCGGACGGTGGGGGCCGGCGTGGTGACGGAAATTGTCGAGTAGGGATATAGGGGTGTAATCATGCGAGTTATTATTTCTCTGGCTTGCGGAGATTGCAAGCAACGAAATTATTCAACGATGAAAAACAAGAAGAACGACCCGGATCGTTTGGAAATGAAAAAGTATTGTCGCTTTTGCCGGAAGCATGTCCCTCATAAAGAAGTAAAGTAGTCTGAGGGGGCAGAGGCCTCCGGTGCTTTGGTTCGCAAGAAGGGGCATAGTGTCAACGGCTAGCACGTCGGTCTCCAAAACCGAAAGTCCGGGTTCGAATCCTGGTGCCCCTGCCAATTATTTTTTCAAGGGTGATGTTTGGAGAGCGAAGAGGGGTGCGTAACTTGAATCGCAAGGGGTGATCGAGTGTTTAAGAAGGTGTGGTCTTCTATTGTAGAGTTTTTGTCTGACGTTCGTGGTGAACTGAAGAAAATTTCCTATCCCACTAGAACTGAGACTATTGGGTCAACGACGGTGGTGCTTTTGTTTTGTGTGATTATGTCAATATATTTGTCTGTAGTAGATTCATTTCTGGTGTGGTTAATTAGTCGGATAGTCTAGAGGAGAAGAAAGGGATTCATGGCGAGCCATTGGTATGTCATACACACCTATGCTGGATTTGAAGGGCGGGTTCGAACGGGTATCGTTGAGCGGGCAAATCAGCTGGGAATGGGTGAGGTTGTGGCGCAAGTTCTTGTTCCGACGGAAGATGTTGTCGAGTTTAAGGACGGGAAGCGTCGAGCCTCAAAACGGAAATTTTTCCCGGGATATGTTCTCTTGGAGGCCAATGGACCGCTCAGTGACGAAGCGGTGACGATGATCAAGGAGACCTCCAAGGTAACGGGTTTTGTGGGAGGAGGTGTGCGGCCAATTCCGCTAGACCAGGAGGAGGTGGATGCCCTTTTGAAGCAACTTGAGACTGGTGTCTCGGCTCCAAGGGAATTGGCGAGCTTTTCAAAGGGAGACAATGTGCGGATTGTTGATGGGCCATTTTTGGGTTTCAATGGATTAGTGGATGAAGTGGACCAAGATCATGCGAGGGTAAAGGCGCTGGTCAGTATTTTTGGGCGATCGACTCCTGTGGAGTTGGCTTTTTCTCAAGTCGAGCGGACCTAGGTGTGTTCGTGGTTCCGGCTCTTTCATTGGTTAGTGAAGATTATGGGCGAGTATTAGCATATATAAGGTAGGTGAATGTATGGCCAAAGAAGTAACCAGTCAGATTAAATTGCAGATTCCAGCTGGCAAAGCCAATCCAGCTCCTCCTGTTGGGCCTTCTTTGGGTCAGCATGGAGTCAATATTATGGAATTTTGCAAACAGTTTAATGCGAAGACCCAGAAGCAAGAGGGAAGTATTATTCCGGTTGTGATTTCTGTATACAAAGATCGAAGTTTTAGTTTTATTACAAAGACGCCCCCAGCATCTGATCTATTAAAGAAAGCTGCCGGTGTTATTAAGGGATCTGGAATTCCACATAAAAATAAAATTGGGAATATTACTCAGGCGCAACTTGAGGAAATCGCCAAGTTGAAGATTGAAGATTTGAATGCTAGTGACATTCCGGCTGCTATGTTGGTCATTGCGGGAACTGCACGCAGTATGGGAATTACGGTTGAGGGGTAATTTTTTCAGGGGCTTAAAAATAGAGGGTAGCTATCGTGGGAAAAAAAATTAGAGAAGCATTAACGAAAGTGTCGAAGCCGTTGTATTCTTTGGAGGAGGCGAGTGTTTTGGTGAAGGAGGCGGCATTCGCTAAATTCGATGAATCAGTTGAAATTGCCCTCTCTCTGGGCGTGGATCCCAAGCGGGCGGATCAAATGGTGCGCGGGACAACGGTTTTGCCTCATGGCACTGGAAAAAAGGTGCGCATTCTTGTGATCGCAAAAGGGGAAAAGGAGCAGGAGGCGCGGGAGGCTGGTGCCGATTTTGTGGGGAATGAGGATCTGCTGCAAAAAATTCAGGATGGGTGGTTGGAGTTTGATTCGATGATTGCCACGCCGGACATGATGGGTGCCGTTGGGCGAATGGGTAAAGTTCTTGGCCCTCGAGGTTTAATGCCTAATCCGAAAACCGGGACCGTCACCTTTGAGGTGGGTAAGGCCATTGAGGAAATCCGAAAGGGGCGAGTGGAGTATAAGGTGGACAAGGCTGGGAATGTGCATGTTCCTGTGGGGAAGGTTTCGTTTCAAAGTCAGCAAATTATTGACAATGCCCGAACAGTGTTTGATTCCATTATGAAAGCGAAGCCTTCTTCTAGTAAAGGGAAGTATGTGAAGAGTGCAACGCTGTCAAGCACAATGGGGCCTGGAATTCGTTTGGACAGTGTGGGTCTGGCTAAGCAAGTTGGGTGAACTTTTAATCTGAGCAGGTGAGTTTGCGGTATGAAAAAAACTGACAAAACAGAGGTGGTCGCTGCCATGCATGAGAAATTTGCTCGTGCGCGGATAGCAATTGTGGCTGAATGTGCAGGAATGTCCGTGAATCAAGTGACTGACTTGCGGAAAAAGCTTCGTCACGCACAGGCACATATGCATGTGGTGAAGAATACTTTGGCGATCCGGGCAATGGGTGAAACCTCCCTGGTTTCCCTGGAGCCATTGCTTAGGGGGCAATCCGCATTATTCATTGGCTATGATGATCCGGTATTGCCTACGAAGGTTATACGGGATTTCATTAAGGCAGAAAAATGTGAGCAAAAATTGCAGCTCAAGGGGGCTGTTCTTGATGGTGAGGAGCTGGATCCTTCTCGCTTGTCGGCCGTGGCGGATTTGCCGTCAAAGTCGGAATTGCTTGCGATGTTGTTGTCGGCCTTTCAGGGTCCGATTCGGGGCTTTGTGGGGGCTTTGGGACAAATTGTCAGAGGTATTGTTGCGGTATTAGCCGCCATACAAGAAAACAAAACGTTGAAAGGAGAGGGAGAGATGAGTGCAACGGAAACAAAGATGTCGAAGGAAGATTTCATTAAGGCCATTGAGGGCTTGAGTGTGTTGGAGTTGTCTGATCTGGTGAAAGGTTTAGAGGAGCGGTTTGGTGTGACGGCGGCGGCTCCGGTTGGGGTTGCGGCGGCAGCTCCAGGTGCAGTAGCTCCAGCAGCTGAAGAGAAGACCGAATTTGATGTGGTGTTGACGGGTGCGCCTGCTGACAAAAAGATTCAAGCTATTAAGGTCGTTCGTGAAATTACAGGCTTGGGTTTAAAGGAGGCGAAGGATTTAGTGGAGGGGGCGCCTAAGCCGGTGAAAGAGGGCGCGACTAAAGAAGAAGCTGAAGCCATCAAGAAGAAGTTAACGGATGTGGGTGCAACGGTTGAAGTGAAATAGGCCTCTCGTGCTTTGAGGTGTTGGTGAAGAGTTGTAAGGGTGGGTAGCCGTTAATCCATAAGGAGATTTGAATGGGAAATGCAGCCTTTGAGGGCAGTGTCGAGCGATATAGTTTTTCCAAGATTCGCACTCATATAGTCATTCCTGATTTAGTTGAGGTGCAGCGTCGCTCCTATGAGGAGTTTCTGCAGGCAGAGACGTTGCCTGATCGCCGGGATGACAAGGGGTTGCATGCAGCATTTAAAAGCGTGTTTCCAATTATGGATTATAATAATTCGGCTATCCTGGAGTTTTCCAGCTATTCATTGGGAACACCAAAGTACGATATCCGTGAATGTATTGAGCAGGGAATGACGTTTGCTGCCCCGCTGAAACTACGTGTCCGTTTGGTCGTATTTGATCAACAGGATAAGGCGGTGAAAAATCGTGTGTTAGATGTGCGGGAACAGGAAGTGTATGTGGGTGAGCTGCCTTTGATGACAGATCGAGGCACCTTTATTGTGAATGGAACCGAACGGGTAGCTGTGAGTCAGTTGCATCGGTCCCCAGGTCCATCATTTGGCCATGATAAGGGACGCACGCATTCAAGTGGAAAGGTCTTATTTTCAGGCAGGATTATTCCTTATCGGGGGTCTTGGCTGGATTTTGAATATGATGCGCGCGATATTCTGTATGTTCGAATTGACCGACGACGAAAAATGCCTGCCACGATTCTCTTGAAAGGTTTTGGGTTCAGTGCAGATGACCTGCTTAAGATGTATTACCCTGTAGAAGAAGTCAGGGTGAGTAACGGGACGTTGCTGCGTAAGCTGGATCCTGCCATTCATACCGGGTTGCGTGCACCGATCGATCTGGTGGATAAAAGTTCAGGAGAGGTTTTGGCGAAGGAGGGCATGAAACTCAATAAAACGCTTATGGGTCGAGTGCGATCGGCAGGGATCAAAGAGGTCCCTGTTAAGCCGGACGATTTAGTGGGACGGGCCGTCTTGACGGAACTTTTAGACCCTGAGTCGGGAGACATGATTTTGGAGAAAAATCAGCGTTTCACCTTGCCTGTTATCGAGAGAATTCTTGAGAGTCAGGTGGAAAGTTTCAAAGTTATTTATTTAGATAGTCCCACAACCAGTCCGGTCATTCTTGATACGCTGGAGGCCGAGCGAACCAATTCCAAGGAAGAAGCTTGGGTGGAAATTTATAAGCGACTTCGGCCTGGAGAAATGCCTTCCATCGAGTCGGCAAAGCTGTTATTTGAAAATTTATTCTTAAATCCCAAGCGGTACGACCTGTCTCCGGTTGGTCGATTAAAGATGAACAAGCGGTTTAATCTTGATTTATCTTTGGAGCAGCGAACGCTGTCGTCCCAGGATATCGTTGAGGTCGTTCGGTGTTTGGTCGATCTTAAGGGCGGAAAAGGTGATGTAGATGATATTGACCATTTGGGTAATCGTCGAGTTCGTTCCGTAGGAGAGCTGTTAGAGAATCAAATCCGTGTTGGGTTGGCGCGAATGGAGCGGAGTATCAAGGAGCGTATGAATCTTCTTGATATGGAAACGGTCTTGCCGCATGATCTGATCAATGCCAAGCCAATCGTTGCCGCGATTAAAGAGTTCTTTGCGGGAAGTCAATTGTCCCAATTTATGGATCAGACGAATCCATTGGCTGAAATTACTCACAAGCGGCGGCTTTCTGCCTTGGGGCCTGGAGGATTGACTCGGGAGCGGGCGGGTTTCGAGGTACGGGATGTTCATCCCTCACATTATAGTCGTATCTGCCCTATTGAGACGCCAGAAGGTCCGAATATTGGATTGATTACCTCCCTAGCGACCTATGCTCGTATTAACGAGTTTGGTTTCATTGAGGCTCCATTCCGTAAAGTTCTGAAGGGACGAGTGACTGATGAGGTTGTCTTTCTTTCGCCCATAGATGGAGATCAGGTGGTGATCGCTCAGGCGAACTCGGTAATGGATAAAGATGGGATGCTCATTTCTGAGATAATTACCGCTCGGGAGGCCGGAGAATTTGTTACCACCACTCCAGATAAAGTTGACTATTTGGATGTTTCCCCTAAGCAAGTTGTTAGTGTGGCTACGGCGCTCATTCCATTTTTAGAGCATGATGACGCCAACCGAGCACTTATGGGTTCCAATATGCAACGACAGGCAGTGCCTACCATCAAGAGTGATTCTCCGCTCGTGGGTACTGGAATGGAATCTGTCGTGGCAAGAGATTCGGGGTATTTGGCTATTGCGCAACGGGACGGAATTGTGGAATCCGTTGATGCCAGAAGGATTGTGGTCCGCGCTGGGGGCAAGGACAAAGACGAAAAGAAGAAGGGTTCCCGTATTCTGGATACCTATGATTTGGTGAAATTCCAGCGAACGAACCAAAATACCTGTATCACTCAGACGCCAATTGTTCGCGTAGGGCAACCGGTGAAAGTCGGGCAGGTCTTAGCTGACGGCCCATCAATGGATCGCGGGGAGTTGGCCTTAGGGAAAAATGTGTTGGTGGCTTTTATGCCATGGGGGGGCTACAACTATGAGGATGCCATTCTTTTGAGTGAGAAGATGGTGAAGGACGATACCTTCACGTCTATTCATATTGAGGAATTTGAGGTTGAGGCGCGAGACACCAAGCTGGGGAAAGAGGAAATTACCAGGGATATTCCGAATCTTGGAGAAGAAGCTCTACGGAATTTAGACGAAAGTGGGATTGTTCGTATCGGAGCGGAAGTGAAGCCTGGTGATATTCTGGTTGGCAAGGTTACTCCCAAGGGTGAGACGCAGCTTACGCCTGAAGAGAAGCTTCTTCGCGCCATATTTGGAGAAAAAGCGGGTGACGTCAAGGATACATCTTTGCATGTTCCTCCTGGAATTGAAGGAATTGTTGTTGATGTCAAAATCTTTTCTCGAAAAGGCGTGGACAAGGATGAACGTTCCCGTACGATCGAAACGGATGATCGGGTCAAGGTGGAGCGAGATTATCAAGAAGAGCTTCGTATTATTGAAGAAGAGCGAAATCGAAAAATTCGGAAATTGTTATTAGGGCAGTTTGTTGGCCGGGATTTAATGGATCCCGATAGCGGAGAAGTTATCCTGAAAAAGAAGGGCCGGATTACGGCAGATGTACTCAGGAAATTGACGGATGACGATGCTCGTCGTGTCATTTTGGCTGATGCTGAGGAGCAAAAAAAGCTTGACGAAATTGAACGTGAAGCCAAAGATCAAATTGAAATCATGCAAACGGAGTATGATGAAAAGGTTGGGCGTCTGCGACGTGGGGATGAATTGCCGCCTGGAGTTATTAAACTCGTTAAGGTCTATTTAGCTATTAAACGAAAAATTGCCGTTGGAGATAAAATGGCCGGACGGCATGGGAATAAAGGTGTGGTTTCCCGGATCATGGCCGAAGAGGATATGCCATATCTTCCAGATGGAACTCCTGTTCAGATTGTGTTGAATCCGTTGGGGGTGCCCTCGCGAATGAACGTGGGCCAAATATTGGAAACCCATTTGGGGTGGGCTGCCCATGCCTTGGGTATTAAAGTTGAAACGCCGGTTTTTGATGGCGCCTCAGAAAAAGAAATTAAAGCATTATTGGCTAAGGCAAACTTGCCGGAATCTGGTCAGTCTGTGGTTTTTGATGGTCGAACGGGTGAGCCGTTCAGAAGTCCGGTCACGGTAGGTTATATGTATATGTTAAAACTGCATCATCTTGTGGACGATAAGATTCACGCCCGCTCGATTGGCCCTTACTCGTTAGTCACTCAACAGCCTCTTGGGGGGAAAGCGCAGTTCGGTGGACAGCGCTTGGGTGAAATGGAGGTGTGGGCACTGCAGGCCTACGGCGCGGCATCGACCTTACAGGAGTTTCTCACTGTGAAATCTGATGATGTACCGGGTCGTTCTCGTATGTACGAAGCCATCGTGAAGGGAGAGAATTTCCTTGAGCCGGGCTTACCTGAATCATTTAATGTGTTAGTGAAAGAGTTGCAAAGCTTGGGATTGGATGTGGAACTGATTAAATCTGCCGAATAGGCGCCCACGTTGATCATGACCATTCATCATTCCATATAATCGGAGGACTGCACTTGGAAAGTATCCATTCGCTCTTTGAAAAGCCTAGAGATGCCGTCTCGTTTGATGCGATGCGCATTCGTATTGCGTCGCCTGAAAAGATCCGGTCATGGTCTTATGGTGAAGTGAAAAAGCCGGAGACTATTAATTATCGATCATTTAAGCCTGAGCGTGACGGACTCTTTTGTGCAAAAATTTTCGGGCCGACAAAAGACTGGGAATGCAATTGCGGAAAATATAAGCGAATGAAGCATCGCGGAATCGTGTGCGACAAATGCGGGGTTGAGGTCATTCAATCAAAAGTGCGTCGTGAACGCATGGGGCATATAGAATTAGCTGCACCGGTTGCGCATATCTGGTTTTTGAAGGGAGTGCCAAGTCGCATCGGCATTCTTCTGGATATGAGCCTCAAGCAATTGGAGAAAATTCTCTATTTTGAAGCTTATGTCGTATTGG
Source organism: Nitrospirota bacterium (assembly GCA_003235785.1). GTDB lineage: Bacteria > Nitrospirota > Nitrospiria > Nitrospirales > UBA8639 > Nitrospira_E. The sequence continues at coordinate 7,229 of QJYE01000488.1, read as the reverse complement.
ATCCTGGTAACACGGGCCTCAAGGACCGTGAGCTGTTGACTGAGGAACGGTATCGAGAATGTGTTGAAGAGCATGGGGCCAATTCCTTTAAGGTTGGAATTGGGGCTGAGGCAATTCGTGAATTATTGCGGAAAGTGGATATTGAGGGTTTGTGGGATGAGCGCCACGATAAAATAAGGAGCACCACTTCAGTTGCTGTCGGAAAAAAGCTGACCAAGCGGTTGAAGGTGATCGAGGCCTTTCATAAGTCTGGAAATAATCCGGAATGGATGATCATGGACGCCATTCCTGTGTTGCCGCCAGAATTGCGTCCACTTGTCCCTCTGGATGGTGGTCGGTTTGCCACTTCCGATTTGAATGATTTGTACCGGCGCGTCATCAATCGAAATAATCGTTTGAAGCGGTTAGTTGAGCTAAAGGCTCCAGGGGTGATAATTCGTAATGAAATGCGAATGCTCCAGGAGGCCGTGGATGCGTTATTCGATAATGGTCGGCGTGGTCGCGTCATTCGAGGGGCGAATAAGCGACCATTGAAATCCCTTAGCGATATGCTAAAGGGGAAGCAGGGGCGATTCCGGCAAAATCTTTTGGGTAAGCGGGTTGATTATTCTGGGCGTTCAGTAATTGTTGTTGGCCCGGAACTGCGGTTGAATCAATGTGGGTTGCCCAAGAAAATGGCGCTCGAACTCTTTAAGCCTTTTATTTTCCATAAATTAGAAGAACGCGGAGCTGCTACAACGATTAAAAGTGCCAAGCGACTGGTTGAAAAGGAGCGACCGGAGGTCTGGGATGTCCTTGATGAGGTCATTCGTGAACATCCAGTTATGCTGAACCGAGCGCCAACTCTTCACCGATTGGGAATTCAGGCTTTTGATCCAATTTTGGTGGAAGGCAAGGCGATTCGTCTCCACCCGCTAGTTTGTGCGGCTTTTAACGCGGACTTCGACGGGGATCAAATGGCAGTGCATGTTCCTCTCTCGGTTGAAGCGCAGATTGAATGTCGGGTATTGATGATGGCCGCCAATAACGTCCTTTCGCCAGCGAATGGGAGACCGTTGTCAGTTCCATCACAGGATATGGTGCTCGGGTGTTACTGGTTAACCAATCATCGAGATGGGGCGCGGGGCGAAGGAAAAATTTTCTCGTCAACTGAAGAAGTTCGCATGGCCTACGACTCACGGGAAGTGGACGAGCAAGCTAAAATAAAAGTTCGTATTAATGATGAGTTGATTGAGACTACGGCTGGGCGAGTTATTTTATCGGAGATCTTGCCGGCAAGCATGGCCTTCTCTCACGTGAATCAGTTAATGACGAAAAAAGAGATCACCAAGCTAGTGGATAAAGTGTATAGAATGGCGGGCCTTCATGAAGTTGTGGTGATGTTGGATCGTTTGAAGGATTTAGGCTTTTCTTATGCTACTAAAGCCGGAGTGTCTATTTGTATCGATAACATGCATATTCCATCTAGGAAAGTTGAGCTAATTAACCGGGCGCAAGGTGAGGTCAGTCAGGTTCAATTGCAATATAGCGAAGGATTGATTACCAATGGCGAGCGGTACAACAAGGTAATCGATATTTGGGCTCATGTCAGTGAGCAGGTGGCCATAGAGATGATGAAGGAAATCAGTCAGGGTGGTGGCAGGGGAGAGACCGAGGGTCTGAACCCCATTTTCATGATGGCTGATTCTGGTGCCCGAGGGAGCTCTCAGCAGATTCGTCAGTTAGGTGGAATGCGTGGGTTGATGGCTAAGCCGTCAGGTGAGATCATTGAAACCCCAATTACCGCAAATTTCCGCGAAGGGCTCACCGTTTTGCAGTATTTTATTTCAACCCATGGTGCCCGTAAGGGATTGGCTGATACCGCCTTGAAGACCGCCAATTCTGGTTATTTAACCAGACGGTTGGTGGATATTGCTCAAGACGTCATTGTAAGTGAATTGGATTGTCAGACATCCGATGGCATTATCGTGTCGGCATTGGTTGAAGGGGGAGAAGTTATTCAGTCTTTGGATGAGCGAATTTTGGGGCGTTTGACTTCCGAAGATGTGCATGATCCTGTCACCCAGGAAATTATTGTCAAGGCGCATGAGGAACTCAATGAAGAATTGTGTCAGGCGATAGTGGAAGCTGGAGTAGATCGTGTGAAAATCCGATCGGTGTTGACTTGTCAGTCGCGTTGGGGTGTGTGCATTAAGTGTTATGGGAGAGATTTGGCTCGTGGTCGTCTTGTAGAAAAAGGCGAGCCTGTTGGGGTCATTGCTGCGCAATCAATTGGTGAACCTGGGACCCAGTTGACAATGAGAACCTTCCATATTGGCGGAACAGCCAGTAAGGTTGTCGAGCAGACGGTTTTGGAATCAAAGCATGAGGGAGTCGTAAAGTTTTTGAATTTTGATGCAAAGAAAAATGCGGATTTTCATAACCCTAATATGGCAGTTAAGACTCAACAGGGCGATTGGGTGGTTATGGTCAGGAATGCCAAGATTGCCGTTTGTGATGAAACGGGGAGGGAGCGTGAAAAATACTCCTTGGTCTATGGTGCCAAAATTAAAGTAGCAGATGGCGGAAAAGTAGAAATAGGCCAAAAATTTGTGGAGTGGGATCCCTATTCACTGACCATTTTGACGGAAGTTGGCGGACGAGTCGCTTTAGGGGACATCAGTGAAGGTGTCACTATGAAAGAAGAGGTTGATGAGGTCACTGGATTATCTCGCCGCGTGGTTATTGAGCAAGCGGGAACTAATTTGCGTCCGCGGCTTTCCGTTAAGGATGATTCTGGGAAAACGGCGAAGTTGAGCTCGGGATCTCCCGCACGGTATCTGCTCCCAGTAGGAGCCCATATCTTTGTCGAGAAAGGTTCAACCGTTTACCCAGGTGATGTGCTGGCGAAAATTCCACGAGAAACCACGAAAACGAAAGATATTACCGGTGGTTTGCCGCGTGTGGCGGAACTTTTTGAAGCGAGAAAGCCCAAAGAACATGCGGTTGTCAGTGAAATTGACGGAGAGGTATCGTTTGGAGGGTTTGTGAAGGGTCTTCGCAAGGTTACTGTCGATAATAAAATTGGCGATGTGAAGGAGTACTTAATTCCACGTGGACGTCATATTAATGTCCATGAAGGTGACTGGGTGCGTGCTGGCGAGCCATTAATGGATGGTTCTGCAAATCCTCATGACATCCTGGCTGTCCTTGGTCCACGTGAGTTGCAAAAGTATTTGGTTAACGAGGTCCAGGAGGTGTATCGTTTGCAGGGCGTGGTCATTAATGATAAGCATATTGAGGTGATCACAAGGCAAATGTTAAAGAAGATCAGAATCGAAGACGCGGGTGATACATCTTTTCTACCTGGAACGCAGGTTAATAAGTTTGCTTTTGATGATGAAAATGAACAAATCCTGGCAGATGGCGGGAAGCCTGCTTTGGGAAAACCTGTTTTGTTGGGAATTACCAAGGCATCTTTAAGTACGGATAGCTTTATTTCCGGGGCCTCATTCCAGGAGACGACGAGGGTGCTAACGGAGGCTGCTATTAATGGGCGGACGGACGAGCTTCGTGGCCTGAAGGAAAATGTAATTGTTGGACGGCTAATCCCTGCTGGGACAGGGTGGGGGGATTACCGTGAAACATTTGTCCCAAAGCCTATTAATGAAGAGCCACTTTCTTTGGGGAAGGATTCTGGCCTAGATCAGATCCATTTGGCAAAAAAATAATTGGCATTCATGTGAGTGGAAATGATTATTATTCTTGACAAAGCGAGGATGAATCTATAACATCGGCTGGTTCCCCTCAAGGCAAATGAAAAATAGGAAAATCGAAGCTCTTTAGTTTAGGATTGAAATTAGATGCCAACAGTTAATCAATTAATTCGAGTAGGCCGGAAAGCCATTAAGGCAAAGAGTAAGAGTTCAGCTTTGAACAGCTGTCCGCAGCGAAGGGGCGTGTGTTTGAGGGTTTACACAACCACCCCCAAGAAGCCGAATTCAGCTCTAAGGAAAGTAGCAAGGGTGCGCTTGACCACGGGCTTGGAGGTAACGGCCTATATTCCTGGTATGGGGCACAATCTTCAGGAGCATTCAATTGTTTTGGTTCGTGGTGGCCGTGTGAAGGATCTTCCTGGTGTTCGTTATCATATGGTTCGTGGGGCCTTGGATGCCGTAGGTGTTGCAAACCGCAAGCAGGGTCGGTCGAAGTACGGAGCGAAGCGACCCAAATAATCCCTTCTCTTTGTTTGTAGGAAAACTAATTTAACCTTGTTCTAGCTTGGAAGAGATCGAATATGCCACGTAGGCCCCTAGTTCTTCGTCAAAAGGTTGTTCGGGATTCACTATATAAGGATCCCGTTGTCGGTAGATTTTTGAATATTCTTTTGCAGGATGGAAAGAAGAGTACGGCTGAACGTCTTTGCTATGGAGCCTTTGATATTGTTAAGGCCAAGACGGGAGATGAGCCTCTTAAGGTTTTTCACGCTGCTCTTGGAAATGTGAAGCCAATGGTTGAGGTGAAGTCTCGGCGAGTTGGCGGGGCATCGTATCAGGTTCCGGTTGAGATTCGACCAGTTCGGCAAATTGCTTTAGCTTTGCGCTGGATTAAGGAGAGTGCCTTATCGCGTAGTGGTAAAAGTATGAGGGAGAAGTTAGCTGCTGAGTTGATGGATGCCGCAGCTAATAACGGGTCGGCTGTCAGGAAGCGGGATGAAACTCATAGGATGGCGGAGGCGAATCGGGCCTTTGCTCATTATCGATGGTAGTTTTGGTTTAGTTTTTGGGCGGTTGTTTTGGTGATGTTTTTTGTGGTGGGTTTCTAGGATATTTTTTCGTGAGGGATTTGTGGTAACTGACGTTCCGCTTAGTCGAACAAGAAATATTGGGATTATGGCCCACATAGACGCCGGGAAGACGACGACTACGGAGCGTGTGCTCTTCTATACTGGCGTGTCTTATAAAATAGGTGAAGTTCATGAGGGCGCGGCCACCATGGATTGGATGGAACAGGAGCGTGAGCGAGGAATCACTATCACTTCTGCTGCAACTACCTGTTTTTGGAAAGACAGTCGAATTAATATTATTGATACGCCGGGCCATGTAGATTTCACGATTGAAGTTGAGCGTTCGCTTCGAGTTCTGGATGGTGCGGTGGCGGTGTTCGACTCCGTTCAGGGTGTTGAGCCTCAGTCTGAAACCGTTTGGCGTCAAGCTGATAAATATCAGGTTCCACGTATAACCTTTATGAATAAGATGGACAGGGTTGGGGCTGATTTTTTTGCCGCCGTTCAAACCCTTATTGATCGATTGGGCGCAAACCCTGTTGTTCTCCAGTTGCCTTTTGGTAAAGAAGACGGGTTCCGAGGTGTAATTGATTTGATTGAAATGAAGGCGTTGGTGTTTGATGATGAAACGCTCGGGGCAGATTTTTTAACTCAAGATATTCCAGAGGATTATATAGAGCAGGCCAATGAATACCGTGAGAAGATGCTTGACTCGGTTGTTGAGTTTGATGAGGGTGTAATGGAGCGGTATTTGGGTGGAGAGTCTCTCGGTGTTGGGGAGATAAAGCGGGCTATTCGTTTGGGAACGATAGGGTTAAAAATTACTCCTGTTTTTTGCGGTTCAGCCTTTAAAAATAAAGGTGTTCAGCCTCTCTTGGATGGGGTAGTTGATTATTTGCCTTCTCCTGTGGATCTCCCTCCTGTTCGTGGTATTGACCCAGTGACTGAAGCTGAGATTACCAGAAAGCCTGAGGATGGTGAGCCTTTCGCGGCTTTGGCTTTTAAGATTATGAATGATCCCTTTTCTGGGCAACTGACATATTTTAGGGTTTATTCTGGAAAGCTTAGTGCCGGATCCTATGTTTATAATGTCGCTAAGGGCAAGAGGGAGCGAATAGGGCGTTTGTTGAAGATGCATGCCAATAAACGTGAGGAAATTAGTGAAGTTTTTGCTGGCGATATTGCTGCCGCGGTGGGATTGAAGGATACGAGGACGGGCGATACCTTGTGCGATGAGAAGCATCAAATCCTGCTTGAGGTTATTAAGTTTCCTGAGCCAGTAATTTCTTTGGCTGTTGAGCCTAAGACCAAGCAGGATATGGATAAGCTGGGCTATTCCTTGGAGAAGCTTGCGCAGGAGGATCCCTCTTTCCAGGTTCAAACTGATGAGGAAACCGGGCAGACTATTATTTCCGGGATGGGTGAGTTGCATCTGGAAATTATCGTTGACAGGTTGCTTCGTGAGTTTAAGGTTCAGGCCAACGTTGGGAAACCGCAGGTTGCCTATCGGGAGACCATTCGTGGGATGGCTGTGGCTGAGGCCAAGTATGTTAAGCAAACCGGAGGGCGTGGGCAGTACGGCCATGTCTGGTTACGAGTTGAGCCTGCGGAGTCTGGTACTGGCTTGGAGTTTATAAATAAAATCGTGGGTGGAACTGTTCCGAGAGAGTATATTGGCCCTGTCGAAAAGGGCGTCAAGGAGAGAATGGAAAGCGGGATTTTGGCTGGGTTTCCGCTAAGGGACATTCGGGTTACGTTGTATGATGGCTCATTTCATGAGGTGGATTCCAGTGAGATGGCATTTAAAATTGCGGGATCTATGGCATTGGTGAGCGCATGTCAGAAGGCTGATTTGGTCTTGTTGGAGCCGGTCATGAAGGTTGAAGTGCTTGTTCCTCAGGATTTCATGGGCGACATAATTGGGGATTTAAATGGTCGTCGTGGGAAGATTCATGGCATGAAGTCAAGGGGTGGTTCTCAGGTTGTTGAGGCCTCTGTCCCGTTGAGTGAAATGTTTGGATATTCTACCGATTTGAGGTCAAAAACTCAGGGGCGTGCAACTTATAGTATGGAATTTGAATCGTATGAGGTTGTGCCAAAATTAATGGCTCAACAAATTGTTAAAAAGAATCAAGGCGAGTAGGACTTCTCTTTTTAAGATATCCTTTATAATTGACGAGTGCTGATCTGAGGAGGCGGGTATGGCGAAGGCGAAATTTGAGCGAAAGAAGCCCCATATTAATGTGGGGACGATTGGGCATGTCGATCATGGGAAGACAACGTTAACCTCCGCGCTGACCAAGGTGATGGGCGATCTGGGGAAGGCGACGTTTGTGCCGTATGACGACGTGGCGAAGGCCAGTGAAAGTCAGGGGCGACGGGATCCCACGAAAATTCTCACCATTGCCATCTCCCATGTGGAATATGAAACCGAGAATCGCCATTACGCGCATGTGGATTGTCC
>QJYE01000213.1 GCA_003235785.1 Nitrospirota bacterium | reverse complement strand
GAGAAAATGACCCCCAAGCCTACTAACGTCCTCCAGAATTTTTATTGCGTAAAAACTGATTTGAATCAGAGTTGGCCCACATTCGCTTTGAACCAGCAAGAGTTAGGGGTAAGGGCCGGGGTTAAATTTTGCGGCGTTGTTTGGCGATGTCGAGGGCTGCGACGCGGTAGGCTTCGGCGAGGGTGGGAAAATTGAAAATGTTGTCGACAAAGCGGTCAATAGGCATATCGTGAAGTAGTCCCAATTGGCCAATGTGAATCAATTCTGTGGCACCTTCACCGACAATATGCACACCAAGGAGCTTCTCTCCTTTGGGGTCCGCCACCATTTTCAAAAGACCATTGGTGATGCCGGAAATCTGTCCACGAGCAATTTCATGAAAGCGGGCTCGGCCAATAAGGGCTCCTCCGAATTTTTGTACCGCGTCCTGTTCGCTGAGTCCCACACTCGACATCTCGGGAATGGTGTAAATGCCCATCGGAATATGTTCGGGGGCATCGCCCGGATGTAACCCGAGGGCGTGGCAGATGGCTCGACGGCCTTGTTCCATGGAGCAGGATGCCAGCGATGGTGGGCCGATGACATCTCCCACGGCGTAGATATGGGGCACAAGAGTTTGGCAATGCGCATTGACAGCGATCAGGCCACGAGGCGTGGGGGTGAGTCCGGCGGCCTGGATATTGAGGTGCTCAATATTGGCTACCCGCCCAAGCGCCACCAACATTTTTTCGCTTTCCAACGTCTCTTCGTTTTCCAATCGTGTGATGACCTTTGAAAATCCGTCCCATTCTGCGGATTGGATTTTTCGTTGTCCGCGATAGCGTCCTCCGGTTTTCTCAAAGGCTTCACAAAATTGGTCGGTGAGTTCCGGGTCTAAAAATTTCAGTGGTCGATCAGCGGTGTCGATCATCGTGACCTGCACTCCGAGGAGAGCAAAGATCGAGGCATATTCACTGGCAATCACGCCTCCACCCAGAACGGTGAGCGATTTAGGTAAATAGACCAATGACAGAATTGAGTCACTATCTAAAATATGTTCATGGTCAATGGGAATATGATCGGGAATGCGGGGACGAGATCCTGTGGCAATCACCACAATGGTTCCGGCAATCGTCGTGGTGGTGCCGTCGATTTGGTTGACCCGAACTTCTCGATCAGAGACAAACTGGGCGCGGCCATGCAATCGGGTGATTCCGTTGCGGGCGATCTGTTCGGCCATGAATGCTCCATGCGCACGTACGACTGTATTCAGGCGGGTCATAAGCGTGGCGATTTTCACATCGTCCCGCAGACGAAATTCAAACACATCAGTGGCTTGAAGAAACTGCACCATTTGTAAGGCGCTTTCCCGCAAGGTTTTGCTGGGAATCGTGCCCTGGTAAACGCAGGCTCCACCGACTTCCCGGTTTTGCTCGATGAGGGCCACACGTTGGCCTGATTTGGCTCCCTGGATGGCGGCTTTCTGCCCGGCTGGGCCGCTGCCAATGACGATAAGGTCATAGGATGCTGAAGGGCTCATACGAGGAAGGTTTCTACGCTTTGTTGGATGCCTTCGCGTAACTCCAAGAGGGCATCGATATCATCAGGATAAAAATTGAGGTCCTGAATCACTGGCAACGCACGAAGGGCTTCCTCATCAGAAGATGATGGGGCCAGACCATAGGAGGCGAAGTGATCCGCCAGACAGGTAATGATCGCGCCTTTCGTGGGAGAGGTGGCCAGCTGATAGGTGTCATCTGGGTACAGTTGAATAGCTTCTTGAACAGGGTGGGGCAGTTGCCAGGCTTCGGCTAATTTCGTGCCGGCGGAAATATGACAATCCTGAATGAGCGGTTCAAGAACGGTCCAGGGTGGTGGACTATCCTGGTTTGACTGCGATTTCAGAATAAGATGCAGGACAACTGGTTTCCCTATGGTATGGAGCAAGCCGCAGAGAAAGGCGTTTTCCACATTATGGCGAATGCGGCGGGCAATCTCTTTTCCGTATAAACCCGTGGCCAAGGCGTGAGCCCACATGCTACGGATTTCCTTTTCATAGCCCTTGACCGTAAAAACCCCGCTTTGGACCGACACGGAAAACGCCAGCCCGGCCAGCATATTCATCCCCAACCAGGATACGGCTTGTTGCAGGGAGACAATTGGCGATCGTGGGAGATAGGCTGCTGAATTGGCGATGCGGAGGATTTGTCCGGCTAACGCTTGATCTTGCTGAATAAGGGCGGAGAACTTGTTGGCATCGGCATTGGGGTCGCCGGAGAGCTGGAGAACTTGGTTCGCAACCACAGGGAGCAACGGGAGGTCTAACGCCTCCTGTTCTAACTGGATTGTCAGACGGGTACGGAGAGCCTCACGCTCTTCTTGTTGTGTGGGAACGGTTGAAGTGAGGGCCATGTCGTATCTTGTCGGTTTCTAGGTGATAACCTTTAGAATGCTGGGTGGATCAAAAAGATCGTGGCGTTTTGGCTGAGGGAAGATCAGGAAGTCTCGTAGGGGAGTCGTATGGCTAGTCTGTTGTTAGCCAAAAACCTTGTTAGAGTATATTCAGCAAGGAGGCATTCAATGTGAATTCTTGGTGTGAATCTGGTCCGTGAAGGGGAATGAAGAGGATAGCCCTATTTGCGTAGGGTGTTGTAGACGACACGAGGGAATCCAGAGGTGTTGCCTCAAGCCTTGTCTGTGACCTTCTGACAGTTAAGGAGAAAAAAATGAAAACCTTAGCCAATGTGATGACCACCACGTTACAAACGATTGAGGCCAACGCTAATATCACGACGGCTTCACGGAAGATGCGGGATGGGCAAGTGGGATCGCTGGTTGTCGTCCGTCATGGGGAGCTGATGAGGGAACAGGATGAAGAAATTATCGGAGTCATTTCGGAAACCGATATTATTCGTAAGGCCGTGGCTCAAGAAAAAAATCTGCAATCCACGACGGTTGATACTGTGATGACGAGTCCCATGATTACCGTCGAGGCCTCTTGGCCTCTTGAAGACGCCTTTCAAATGATGAAAGATAGTGGCGTTCGTCATCTCCTTGTCACGCAGCAGAAAGTGGTCGTGGGCTTGGTGTCCCTCCGGGATCTTTTGGCGAATCTGGAAGAATCGTAACCCAATACGTCGTCTGACATAACGGGTTTTTTTAATTGATGACCATGAACGTGGAGTCGAACAGACGCATGAAACGTTTAGAAGGAAAAGTGGCGATCGTAACGGGGAGCAGTAGCGGGATCGGGAAGGCCATCGCGCTTCGTTTCGGGGAAGAAGGTGCGAAGGTGGTGGTGGCAGCCAGACGGTTGAATGTGTGCGAGCAAGTGGTTGCCCGTATTCAGGCCAAAGGTGGCGAGGCCTATGCCATTCAAACGGACATATCCGATGAGGGCCAAGTGCATGCCATGATCCAGCGCACCCTGACGCAATACGGGCAGGTAGATATTCTCGTCAACAATGCCGGAATTTTTGGAGGAGGGCGTTTAGAGGATACAGACACTAAGACGTTTGATGACGTGATGACCACGAATCTGAGAGGAACGTTTTTCTGTTGTCGGGCCGGGTTTCAACAGATGAAGCAGCAGAGAGGTGGGCTCATCATCAATATGTCCAGCGTGGCAGGAGTCCAAGCTTGGGCTGGAACGGGAACCTATAGTGCCTCTAAACATGGAATCATCGCCTTGACGAGATCTCTGGCCGATGAAGGCCGAGCCTATAATATTAAATCCAGTGTGATTTGTCCGGGGGGAGTGGCCGACGAACTGGTGGAGGCGTCGCCCGAAGACATTCTCCGCAGTAAAAAGATCGATCCATTTGATATTGCTGAAACCGCACTCTACCTGGCCGGGCTAGGGCCTCATGCCGTGGTCCATCAGATTGTGGTCGATCGATTAGGCGCAGACTGGTAAGAAAAGCAGAAGGGCAGGGATCACAAGTCTAACCTGGAAGCCAAGAGCCGAGCCCTTGGGAATCTTCATTCCCTGAATTTCCCCAAGGGCTGCTCCTGTTCAGACGAGACAGTCTTCAGCGAAGGTTACTTACCGTCTTTATCTTCGCCTTTGTCTTCACCCTTGTCATCGTCTGCTTTTGGTTCGTCACTCTTCTCGCCATCCTTGGTGTCGTCCTTGTCGTCACCTTGGGGAACTTGGATCGAGAATTGGTCGCTGGAAGCACCCAACGACTTGGCGAAGGTCATGCCGCCGAAGCTGACGCTAATGAGTAATGCCAAAAGAAGTGTAAAAGCTTTAACCATGGTTCAAACCTCCAAAAAGATGTGTGAATAATAAATGGTAAAGACATCCTCCAGGGGTTCTTCCCAAGGAGGTGAATTGCCAAGATGAGCAAAACTTATTCCAAATCCTGCCTGAAAAATCCGCTAATTTTATCTCCTTGATTTCATGATGAATTCCATCAGAATCGACTCCTCAAATGCCAGCCAATCACATGCTGATGCCCTCGTGTTCCGTTGATATTGTATGAAAAGCCATTCGTAGGGGCGTATGGAAAAGTATGCACTGGCGTGGCTGCCGACAAACCGGCAGAGGGGTAACCTTCCCGCTTGAGGATGGGATCGTAAGAATAATAGTGACTTTGTTGGTTGTAGTAACCGGGTTGGTGATTTTCCAGATCCCCCTTCTATCCGCTCATTCCTGTCGGGAGACAATTGCCTTTCCTGCCAATACGCTGTCCTCGGGATCGACAAAATTGTCAAAAAAAGGTAACGGCAACAA
>QJYE01000230.1 GCA_003235785.1 Nitrospirota bacterium | reverse complement strand
ACGAATCCCATAATGGTTTCTATGGCACGATGAAATTCAAAACGACAAAGATGTTCTTCAATTTTTCCAAAAAGAGCGGATGCCGTCTGTTGAAGCTGGTGGTCTAACTCCGTTTCCGTTTGGGGATCGGGCAGAGGAACCATCTGTTGGGAGAAATTGCCGAGCATGGCTAACGTCCGAGACACCAGGTTCCCCAAGTCATTGGCGAGTTCTGCCTGATACCGACTGTGAAAGGCCGTGAGAGAAAAATCCCCATCCTGCCCAAACGGCACTTCGCGTAGAAGGAAATATCGAAAGGCATCAATGCCGAATTCTTCGACAATGGCAGATGGATCCACGACATTCCCACGGCTTTTGGACATTTTTTCGCCTTCCACCGTCCACCATCCATGAGCAAAAATGGTGTGCGGGAGCGGACGTTCCATGCCCATGAGCATAGTTGACCAATAGACGGCGTGAGTCGTCAGAATATCCTTGCCCACCAAATGCACGGAGGCAGGCCAGAATGTGGCGGCGTCAGCATCTGAAGAAAGATATTCCAATGCCGAGATGTAGTTGACTAACGCATCAAACCACACATAGGCCACACAGTCTTTGTCAAAGGGTAATTCAATCCCCCATGACAGGCGTGACTTGGGTCGAGAGATGGAGAGATCTTCAAGCGGCTTTTGCAGAAACCCTAAGACTTCATTGCGGCGAGAGTCGGGCTGAATAAATTCTGGATGGGTCTGTATATGTTCTTTGAGTCGATCTTGAAATTGGCTCATGCGGAAAAAATAATTCCGCTCACTCACCTGCTCCACCGGCCGTCGACAATCGGGGCAGAGCCCTTGCTCGACATCTTTTTCCGTCCAAAAACGTTCATCGAAGGTGCAATACCATCCGGTATACTCGTCCTGGTAAATCAAGCCTTTGTCATAGAGGGTTTGCAGACAGCGTTGTACCACCGCCTGGTGCTGAACATCTGTGGTGCGAATAAACCCATCCTGTGAAATATTCAACCGGGTCCACAGATCCTTAAACTTTGGCATGAGTCGATCGCAATGGGCTTGGGGATCAATACCAGCTTTTGCCGCCGCTTGCTGAACTTTTTGGCCATGTTCGTCTAACCCGGTGAGGAAGAAAACCGTATCCCCTCGTAATCGGGCCAGTCGAGCCAACACATCTGCGGCAATGGTGGTATAGGCATGGCCAATATGCGGCACATCGTTCACATAATAAATAGGCGTTGTGACGTAAAATCTGTTAGGCATAACGAAAGCATTCCTTTGTTTCTGTCATGGACAACACGAGAGTCAATTAACTATTGGATGAGTCTACAACCTCATGAAATTGAAAAGGTGAGAAGGGAAAAGTAAAAAGGGAAAAGTGAGAGAGAAGAGACGGTACGCCGCGTTCTCTTTCTCACTTTGTCCTTCTCGCTCTACACTTCTACCTTTTTACTTTCCCCTTCTCACTTCTTTCCGGGCCTGCGCATCTTCCAAATGGTCATGAAGGTGAAAGAAGAATTGCTCCAGCCCGATTTGCATGTTCAGATTGCGTTGTTGGCCTCGTTCAAGCTGATGGAGTTCTTGGGAGAGCTCGACAATAGCTGAGGGTGGCATCTGTTGCGCTAATTGACGGAGTGCCGGCTCTTGATCGCGGTAGAGCAGAGGAGCATTGGTCTCATCTACTGAGATCCAGAGCAGATCGCGGAGGCCTTGCTGAAACCAATGAATGGCTTCTGCCACTTGGGCCGATTTCACCAGGCTTTCGCTCATATCAAACACCTGGGTGGCCGACGTCAGATGTTCCCCAAATAACAAGGCCCAATATTGCCGAAGCTTGACCTTCAGTTCTTCCGGGTCCAGGTGAAGGGCTTCCCCAAGCCGACCTTCCGAGAAAGTGGCAATGAGCTTGGCGTTGCTGGATTCTATCGATGAATGTTGGCGTAAAAATTCTTCAATGTCGCTGACGGGCAGAGGGGCAAAGCGAAGGGCAATACAGCGAGAACGAATGGTTGGCAAGAGCTGCTCGGGGCGACTTGAGATCAGCAGAAAGAGACAATGATCCGGAGGATCTTCCAAGGTTTTCAGTAAGGCGTTGGCCGCTTCTGTCGTCATTGCATCAGCGTCATCAATGAGGCAGACCTTATGCGACCCGATGAGGGGGCGATAAATGACCAGATGCTCGATGCCACGAATTTGGTCGATTTTTATTTTGGGGTTCTGCTTTTGCCCATCTTCAGGTTGAATGGTGACGCAATCGGGATGGATGCCTTGTTCAATTTGATGACAGGCCCGACACAGGCCACAGGCGTCAGGTGTCGAATTGAGCTGGGGCCTTTCACAATGGAGTAATTGCATGAGGGCTATGGCAATTTGTCGTTTCCCGATAGCCGGCTCGCCATGAAAGAGATAGGCATGTCCGAGATGGTTCGTGGTGACGGCGGTTTGGAGCCACTTGATAGGACGCTGATGGCCAATGATCGTGTGAAAGGGCATGATTTGAAAATGATTCCTGCTCAGCGAACCTATGGCTTTCGTGAAGATTTGGTCAAAGACCGTGAAGACTTCTGGCGAAGGCTCTTTTCCGCCATGGATGCAATTTGAGAGGATACGTCCTGCGACGATTGCCTGGCATCAACGGTTTTAATCCGTTTCGGATATTGTTTGGCCAAGGCCAAAAATCCCCGACGGACCCGTTGATGAAAGCGGAGTGATTCCTGATCAAGTCGATCTTGTTTGTTTGACTGTTGCCGTCTGGCTAATCCCTCTTGAATGGGCAGATCCAGAAACAGGGTGAGATGCGGCTGAAGCTCCTTGGCAATAAATCGCTGGGCCTGCTGCAGAAAAGTTTGATCAAGACCACGTGCATAGCCTTGATAGGCCAGGGTGGAGTCAAAAAACCGATCACAGAGCACAATCATACCCTTGGACAAGGCCGGTCGAATCACATGCTCGATATGTTGGGAACGGGCGGCAAAAATGAGCATGGATTCACAGGCCGGAGTGATGGTCTCCCTCTGATATTTGGACGTTGAAGTCGTCAGCAAAAGTTTTCGAATCGTTTCAGCCAGCGGGGTTCCCCCGGGCTCTCGGGTTTCAAGGACTTGGTAGCCCTGGGCTCGCAGGGATCGAGCCAGTCGTCGGCATTGGGTGGATTTCCCGGAACCTTCCGTGCCTTCGAAGGTGATAAACGCGCCTTTAAGGAGGCTAGGGGGTCGTCTGTGAGAGGTTTGGTGTTTCATCAGCAATGACACGCGTAACCCATAGTCTAAGTCATTGAAATTCGAAAGAAAAGTCTTGCCGGTACCGGGTTGGGATTGTAAGATGACCTAGGCATTCCTCAGCTTCCACTTGTTCAACGTTTCTGATTGTGTCGCCAGTAGGGTGGAGTATCCTTCATGAATACGCTTCGCGCCTCCCTTAAGCGGTATTTCCTCACGGGTTTGCTCGTCATTACGCCCATTTGGGGAACCATCCTCATTTTAAAAACCCTGTTTGTCTCTGTGGATAATATTCTTGGCACGGCCTTAGCCGACTTGGTCCTTCCGGATTATTATTTTCCTGGTCTGGGAATCATGGCATTGGTGCTTCTCATCTTCCTGACCGGAGTATTGGCGACAAATTTTTTGGGAAGACGGATGGTGAATCGTTGGGAGGAGTTTTTGGACCGTGTGCCCATTGTCCGGGGGATTTATGCCACATTGAAATCCATGATGGATATTTTATCCTTTAAACAGCGGGAAAAATATAACAAGGTGGTCATGATCCAGTTTCCCAAAGACGGGAACTATTGCTTAGCCTTTGTGACGGGGGAGACCCGTGAAGAAATTCAATGTTTAACCCCGGAGCCTTTGGTTCATGTCTTTGTGCCAACTTCCCCTAATCCCACCTCTGGTTATTTTTTACTCGTGCCGGAAACAGAAGTGGTACCCGTGGAGATGAGTGTGGAAGAGGCCATGAAACTCATTGTCTCTGGAGGGTTCTATTCCCCGCAAGAGAAGGCATCTGGCATTGAACTTGCTCGAAAAAAGAGTACAATGACTCTGAATCGTCCACCCAAAGTTTCTATGCCCTAAGTGTTCATGATCCGCAGCTTGCGGCGTTCCTATGAGTGGCCAAAACAACACATCTGTCATCATTCTTGCTGCCGGTCAAGGCACCAGGATGAAATCGACATTGCCTAAAGTGTTACATCGTGTCGCTGGACGTCCGATGTTGGGGTACGCGATGGCGTTAGCCCGTCACGTGGCAACGAATACTGTGGCAGTGGTGGTGGGACATGGAATCGATCAGGTCCGGGCCTATTTGTCGGAGGAAAAGGAACAGGGGCGGGCTTGCCTTGTTGTGGAGCAAACTGAGCAATTAGGGACAGGGCATGCTGTTCAGCAAGCCTATCCGGCGTTGACCGCCCATTCGTCCTCATTGGCGAGCCAATATGTGATTATGTGTGGTGACACGCCGTTATTAACTGCGGACACGCTCTCGGCCTTAGTGGCGTATCATCAAGCCGAAGGTGCCACGTTGACGTTGTTAAGCACGAATCTGCTTGATCCGGGTGGCTATGGGTGTGTCGGGTTGTCGAAGATCGGGATGCGTCACCAGATGAGCGAACTGTATCAGAAATTAATGCCGGGACTTATGTCGTCAATGCTGGATTTCTGGAAAAAGCTCTTGGCCAATTGCATCCTCAAAATGCACAGGGAGAATATTCTCTGATTGACATTATTGAGAGGGGCGTTCAACAAGGGCAGAAAGTCATCGCATGGGTGACGAAGGATTCATTAGAGATTACCGGTGTGAATACGCGGGTGCATTTGGCGTTGGCCGAAAAAGAGATGCGCCGACGGATTTGTGAGCGGTTAATGTTAGGGGGTGTCACGATTGTGGATCCTGATCGGGTGATGGTTGATCATCAGGTCACGGTCGGGCGTGATACGGTTCTTCACCCTGGAGTAAGTCTTGAGGGCGCAACACATGTCGGGGAAGCTTGTACCATTCGTGCGAATTCTCGATTGACGAATTCAGTGCTACATCGGGGCGTCAAGGTTCAGGATGCCTGTGTTCTTCAGGAAGCTACGGTTGAGGCCGAAGCCGTAATCGGGCCGATGGCGCATTTGCGGCCAGGCACCGTGATTCATCAACGGGCTAAAGTGGGAAATTTTGTCGAACTCAAGCAAACGGAAGTTGGGGAAGGATCAAAAGTGAACCACCTCAGCTACCTTGGGGATACATGGATCGGGCAAAATGTGAATGTGGGTGCCGGAACCATTACGTGTAATTATGATGGGTATCGAAAGGCACGCACGGTTATCGAAGACAATGTGTTTATTGGAAGCGATGTTCAACTCATTGCACCCGTGACGATTGGAGCAGGGGCCTTAATTGCGGCAGGAACAACCGTCACTGAAAACGTCCCAGCAGATGCCTTGGGAATCTCTCGAGTCCGACAAATCAATAAGGTAGGCACGGCGGCCCGCCGTCGAGCTCTGTTGAATCCTTCGGTGCCTCACCCACAAAGCAAAAATTGCCAGGCTGAAGCGCAACCTTTAGCGCGTCCGGTTCCTCACGCATCACAAGAATCCAGTTAGACGCTTTTTGTGTTCCATTCAATGAGCCAGACAAGGGGTGTCACTGGTCTTAAGTTTTTCCAAGAACGTGCCGAAATATCAAGTATTTTCATGAAATAACCTATGCGTTAGCGCGATAAGGGAGTGTCAGCATATGTGCGGGATTATCGGGTATGTCGGGCGAGAATCTGCCGTGCCTATCTTGTTATCAGGATTACGGCGATTGGAATATCGTGGATATGACTCTGCCGGGATTGCCATTCAGCATCATGGAACTCTCGAGATTCGGCGAAGTGAGGGGAAGCTCACGAATTTAGAAGCGATGCTGGATACTCGTTCAGTTGAGGGACACACCGGTATTGGCGATACTCGTTGGGCCACCCACG
>QJYE01000144.1 GCA_003235785.1 Nitrospirota bacterium | reverse complement strand
AGGCCCACAAGGACCAACAGTCCCCCACTCACAAAAGACACCCCACCGAGATACGTACGAAAATTCTTGAAGTAACTCAAGAAGGTATCCATCCCAAAGGCCGTCAAGAAAAAAGGAAGCCCTAAGCCAAAGGAATAGGCCGAGAGAAGCATGACTCCGCCAGACATGGATTCCGTGGTGCTGGCATAAGCCAAAATGGTGCCGAGCACCGGTCCAACACAGGGTGTCCAGCCTGCAGCAAAGGCCGTCCCGATTAAAAATGATCCCAGATAGCCTACGGGACGTGATTCGAAATGCACCAAACGTCGCTCGGTCATTAATACATTCAGCTTCAAAATCCCTAAGAGATACAACCCAAAAATGATAATCAGGATGCCCCCGATTTTTCTGATCATATCTTGATATTCATACAAAACTTGGCCAATCAGACTCGCCGAAGCGCCAAATGCAATAAACACCGTTGAAAACCCTGCAATAAATAAGAGCGCGTTCAGTAAAATAGCGGATTGAAAGCGCTCGCGTTCCTCCACTTTCGCCAGATTTTCGACTGAGAGCCCAGTGATATAGGACAGATACGAGGGCACTAACGGCAAGACACAGGGGGAGATAAAGGACAGAAGTCCCGCAGTAAACGCAGCGAATAATGAAACCTGGCTAATTGAATCCATACATTACATTGCTTCAGACACAGGACCAAACGGCTCTTGCAGTAATTCGCTCATTAACTGCCTCGCTTCCGGGCTATTCCAATCTCGCGCACCGAAAACCCGTTGCCTGATGACCCCTTTCCGATCAATCACATAGGTCATCGGCAAAGTCCGAGCGCCATAGGTCAGTCCCACTTGATAATCAGAGTCGTGCAAAATGGGGAAACTTAATCCCATGGCTTCTTTAAACGGTCGCGTCACGGCAGCACCTTGTTGATCTACCGACACCGCCAAAATCTCCAGGCCCTGAGATCGAAAGGCTTGGTACAAGGATTCCATGGCTGGCATCTCAACTTTGCAGGGGCCACACCAGGTCGCCCAAAAATTCAAAAACACCACTTTCCCCTGGTGTTGGGCCAGGGAATGGACCGTTCCATCCAAATCCATTAAGCGAAAGTCCTGAGCGGGCGTTCCAATGTCTGGCCGGCTATAGGCCACAGGCTGAGCCACGTCCCCATCCACAAACGGAGCTTCGGAATATCCGGAATCACAACCCCATAGAGTGGTAGCCAACACCAGAAGCACCCACTGCATTTTTCTTATCATAAGAATTCCTTTCTCAACGGGGAGGGAAAGTCCTGAAGACCATGGGTCAACAGATCATCTCACGACCAAACCAATAGATGGCGTCAAAATTCCCCTAATCCTTTCATCATAAGATCGAAAGAATTTTATCGTCAATAAC
Source organism: Nitrospirota bacterium (assembly GCA_003235785.1). Classification (GTDB taxonomy): domain Bacteria; phylum Nitrospirota; class Nitrospiria; order Nitrospirales; family UBA8639; genus Nitrospira_E. The sequence continues at coordinate 3,350 of QJYE01000144.1, read as the reverse complement.
GCCTCATTGATTGTGGCCCCCTTACAGTCCTCCCTCAAGCCTTCAGAAAATTTCAGTTAGATTTTCTAGACAAGGTCTTATCCAATCCGTAGACTACGAACCCAAATTCTCGATCTGCACCACCAATCACACATGAGCGCTATCCAGGTCACCGGTCTTTCTAAATCCTACGGGTTTTATCGCATTTTCGAAGAAATGTCTTTCTCCATTCCTTCGGGAGCCTGTTTTGCCCTCTTTGGCCCCAATGGCGCCGGGAAAACCACGCTCCTACGTATTCTGGCAACCCTCCAGGCCCCATCTGATGGACAGTTTACCATTTTCGGTCAAGACGGCGTGGCAGAAAAAGACTCGGTCCGCGCCGCACTGTTATTCATCGCCCATGGGTCGCATCTCTATGAAGAGCTCAGCGCCACAGAAAACTTACAATTTGCCCTGGCCTTACGAGGGCAATCGCCCGACCCCTCCATTCTGAAACGAGCACTCGACCAAACAGGCATTGGAGCCTATGGCAATCTCAAGATACGCCAATTCTCCGCCGGCATGAAAAAACGTCTGGCCCTCGCAAAAGCCATTCTGGCGCAACCGAAACTCCTGTTACTTGATGAGCCCTATAACGCCTTGGATGACGGTGGCGTCACCATCACCAATCAGCTTATTCAGGATACCATGAAACGTGGCGGAACCGTGGTCATGACCACCCACGACCGGAACAAGGCCGCCCAAATCGCCACCGAGGGCGCCATTCTCCAAGGTGGGCACCTGCAACTCCTTTCGCCTCAAGAGCTACAAGCCCATGTCCTTTCTTAACACCATTCAGTGGGTGGTCTGGAAAGATCTGATTAGCGAATGGCGGACCCGAGAGACCATCTCCTCGATGCTGTTTTTCGCGCTCATCGTCATCCTCGTCTTTAGCTTCAGCTTTGCCATGGACCAGGATGCCGCGCGCCAGCTGATCGCCGGAATCATTTGGGTATCATTTACATTTACCGGCATCATCGGCATAGGCAAATCCTTCACATCAGAACTTCAAAACGATTGCATGGAATCCCTCCAAATGAGTCCCGTGCCCAAAGGAGCCATTTACCTGGGAAAAGTGACGGCTAATTTTCTCTTTATGTTCGCCGTGGAAATTCTCTTGTTTCCACTCTTCGTTATTTTTTTTAACCTTGAGGTCGTTGAATCCGTCGGCATGCTCTTACTCGTCTTCTTTCTGGCCACATTGGGCTTATCCGCAGTCGGCACACTTTTTTCCGCCTTAACCGTGCAAATTCGTGCGAGAGAAGTCATGCTCCCAGTCCTGCTCTTACCCTTAGCCGTTCCAGTTATGATCGCCGCCGTCGAAGCCACGCGAGGCGCGTTGAATAGCGACCCCTATGCCTTTTATTCACAATGGCTGCATCTGCTGGTCATCTTTGACATCATCTTCACTGTCGTCTCCTTCTGGCTATTCGAATTCATTTTAGATTCATAGCAAAGGCCCTTTTGAAATGCGTAAAACAGATTTTCTCGTCATCGGTGGGGGGGTAATCGGGCTGAGCATCGCTCGGCAATTAAAGCATCTCTATGCAGATTCATCCGTCGTCATTCTTGAAAAAGAATCAGCCTGTGGACTGCATGCCAGCGGGCGCAATAGCGGTGTCCTTCATGCCGGATTTTATTATTCACCCGATAGCTTAAAAGCTCAGTTCACGCGACAGGGCAACGAGCGGCTTCGCCAGTATTGTCAAGAAAAGAAGATTTCAATTAATCAATGTGGAAAGCTTGTGGTGGCAAAGGACCATAATGATCTCCCGGCGATGGATGAGCTCGTCAAAAGAGGAAAAGCCAATACCATTTCCTTACAAGAAATTACCGAGGCCGAGGCCAAGGAAATCGAACCACGGGTGAAAACGTTTGAACGAGCTCTATATTCCCCCACCACGGCCACCGTGGATCCAACGGAAGTGGTGAACGCGATGGTGCAAGATGCGCAACGGGAAGGAGTCGGTATTCGCTATGATTGCGGGTATCGGTCCCGCAACGGTTCTGTCGTCCATTGTGCCCACGATTCGTATGAAGCGGGGTATATCGTGAATGCCGCAGGGCTATACGCGGATCATATTGCTCGCGATTTTGGGTTTTCTGAGCATTATCGCATTCTGCCCTTCAAGGGGCTGTATCTCTACTCCAAAGAACCGCCAGGAACGGTACGCACCAATATCTATCCTGTGCCTGATTTACGGAATCCATTTTTGGGTGTCCATGTCACCGTTACAGCTCAAGGAAAGGCCAAAATTGGTCCAACGGCCATTCCAGCCTTTTGGCGGGAACAATACGAAAGTTTTGGGAATTTTAAATTTTCAGAACTCGTCGATGTGCTGGTTCGTCAGGCAGGACTGTTCATGTTTTCAGAATTTGATTTTAAACGACTCGCCTTCGAAGAAATTCAAAAATATTCCCGCACCCATTTAGTCAAGCTCGCTACTTCCCTCATGGAAGGCATCACCCCTGAACAATATGAGACCTGGGGCAAGCCGGGCATTCGAGCGCAATTACTGGATACCAAAAAGCGAAAACTTGAAATGGATTTTGTGCTGGAAGGGGATTCTCGCTCCATGCATGTCCTCAATGCCGTTTCCCCCGCCTTTACCTGTTCATTGCCGTTTGCTGAACATGTCTGTCAGAACATTCAGTCTCAACTAGGGCATGTTCACAATTAATAAATCGTCAGGTAGATTTTTCGCCATCATCAACCCACTCTTGTGCAGGAGGCACGATGGCGCGAAAGATGTTGCGAAACGACCAATGGAACAAGCTGAAAGATCTGCTGCCGGGGAAAGTGACCGACTGTGGCGTCACGGCTGCAGACACCCCCCCAGTTTCTGGAAGCGGTGCTGTGGATCATGCGCACGGGCGCTCCCTGGCGAGATTTGCCTGACGAATATGGTCGGTGGCACACGGTCTACATGCGCTTCTCGCGCTGGGCGAAGAAAGGCATTTGGCAACGGGTCGCCGACAGGATCGCCACTGACCCCGACTTTGAATGGGTGGCCATTGATAGTACGATTGTCCGCGCCCATCAACATGCGGCGGGTGCAAAAGGGGGCAGCAGAATCAAGCGTTAGGACGCTCACGAGGTGGCCTGTCTCCCAAGATTCACACCGTGGTGGATGCATTAGGGAATCCGGTGAGATTTCTGCTGACTGGGGGCCAAGTGGCGGATGTGACGCAGCCCCCCCGTTGTTGGCTGAGTTGAGGGGGATTGGGGCGGTGCTGGCCGATAAAGCCTATGATGCCCAAGCCGTCCTGGATATCGTGGATCAGTGTGGGGCTCAGGCGGTTATTCCGCCCAAAGTCTCGCATCTGATCCA
>QJYE01000512.1 GCA_003235785.1 Nitrospirota bacterium | reverse complement strand
ATCGATTCTTTCAGCTTCCCGGCACCCCGGGCTCAAAGCCTTGGGACTCAAATGCCCGGTCGTGGATTTCGCAGAATCCCTTCGTCTGGAATTTGGCCCAGAAAACATGGAACGCTGGAAATCCACGAATCACATCCCCAATCTTGTGGGTGATGGCTCCCCAGTTCCCTTGCAGTATGCGTTCTATGAAGAATGTCTTACCTATGATGCCTATGCGGCCATTCCTGGCATTCAGGCTCCCACCTTAATCGTTCATGGAACTCAAGATGAACTCATTCCGCGACCTCAAATTGACCGTTTACTGGCGACCCTCAATACGACGAAAGAATTGAAACTTATTGAAGGGGCCGACCATCAATTCGGACGGCCTGAGGAGTTTCGTCTGATGACGAATCAGCTCGCACAATGGATGATGAACTATTTGACGAGCCCATGATGAGCGAGACCGCCGGTATTCGTCGTCCCGACCCCAATGGGGTACACCCAGATAAGCCATTGGAGATCTTTCGTCTGCTGTATCCGGTATTTAAAGATGAAGTCTACCGACGACGAGAACAGATGATCCAACTGACAGCCTTTGCCAGTGCCTTTTTGGTCTTGCTACTCGTTATTCTGCTCACGATTCCCTCTTCACCTGAGCTGGATGCTCGCACTCGATGGCTTGCCATATCTGGCGTGGCATTATTGTTCGGTGTCTTGGCCTACGTCATTCTCCAACATGCCGATCGACATCGCATGGCCAAACAACAATTAATTGAGCTGGAACAATCACTGGGCCTGTATCAGGACGGCTGGAAACCCGATGGGAAAACCCTCTTCCCGAACAATTGGCAATTCGACTGGGCCGCAGACCGAAGCGTCACGATCTATCTTGCAGTCTTGGCCGCTCTCACCACATTGGTGATCTGTGCCATAATGGTGCGAGCTTGAACGACAACCGATTCATGATCTATTTGTCTGGTTCAGAAGAAGGATCGCACTCATGTTAAAGCCTTATCGAGGCGTGGCGCCAATCGTGGCCCCCAATGCTTTCATTGAAGACACGGCGATGATTATTGGAGATGTGGTGATTGGCTCAGACTCCAGCGTGTGGTTTCACGCCGTCGTTCGAGGAGATGTACATTTCATTCGCATCGGACATCGAACCAACATCCAAGATCTGTCGCTATTACACGTCTCACACGACACCTACCCCTTAACGCTCGGAGACGACATCACCATTGGGCATCATGTGGTCCTGCATGGTTGTACGATCAGGGATCGCGTTCTCGTCGGGATGGGTTCGATTATCATGGATGGAGCGGTCATTGAAGAAGATTGCATCATCGGCGCAGGCAGCCTCGTCACCGAACGCACACAGATTCCACCACAAAGCCTGGTCATCGGCTCACCGGCTCGAGTCAAGCGCACGCTTACCACCGAGGAAATTGCCTGGGTTCGTGAATCAGCGTCCAATTATGTGAGATATGCTCAACATTATCTCGAAAACGAATAGTAAAACGTGTGCCTTACTGAATCGTTATAGGCACCGAGCATCGACTTGATGACATACCCCGAATGACGCTTCCCTCACTGCAACAGGACCCACTCGTGATCTTGGGCGCCGGCTATACCGGCCAGCGAATCTATCATCAGGCGATTAAAGGCGGACGAACAGTCTTTGCCACCAGTCGCAGCCCCCATCTCCATCTGGGAGATATTCCTCCTGAGCACCGCTTGCCCTTTGATCTTGCGCAACCTGAAACCTGGGCAAACCTTCCCGAACCAGCTCATCTCCTGTGGTGTTTCCCGGCTCTTCCATTACACCTCGTTCAGGAATTTCTGGCGACCCGCGCCAGACAAACCGGCCGACTGCTTGTCATGGGCAGTACATCCGCCTATATACCGGACGGACATCCCATGACAGAAGATACTCCCCTCAAGCCGGGCCTCCCACGCGTTCAGGCCGAAGAATATCTACGGGCCACTTATGGAGCCGTGATCATCCGGCTCGCCGGTCTCTACGGACCAGGACGTCATGTCTTCGATTGGATACGAAAAGGCAAGATTCAGAATACTCAAAAGTGGGTCAACCTTCTTCACGTCGAAGACGCAGCAGCCATCTGTCTTCAGGCTCTTGAACAGGCATCCGAAGGAAGTACCTATCTTGCCAGTGATGGGCATCCACGAACCTGGGCAGAAATTTGTTCCGTCGCCTCTTCAAAATGGCAAGTCCCTATTCCCCCTCTCACGCTGCCGCCAAACCCAGGAAAACAGATATCCATTCACAAACTCCGCACTGAGTTACAGTATGCCTTCCGCTGGCCGGATCTTTACCAAGCATTGGACCAGATTGAGGCCACAGCTTGATTCGTGAGGCGTGAGGCGTGAGGCGTGAGGCGTGAGGCGTGAGGCGTGAGGCGTGAGGCGTGAGGATAAAATGACAGGAGTGAAAAGACAAGTGTAAATGCTTCAGAGGGTTCCTCTCAATCCTCTTACTTCTTACTTTTCACTTTTCACACACCCCTGTTCCTCACCTGAACACGGCGACAAGGAAAAAGACCACCAACCCGTTATTGATGGCATGAGCACACATGCCGGGAATCAGGCTTCCTGTCCGTTCATAGATCCACGCCCACAACATCCCACTCCAGAACACCGTGAGAAATGCTGTTGGCCCATATCCATGAGCCAACGCAAAAATCAACGCGCTCCCGATCAGGGAGGCAGGAACCCCGAATTTGGCTCGCAACGTCGAATACAGAATGCCTCGAAAAATCAGCTCTTCAAAAATGGGCGCCACAACGACAACCTCAATAGAGGTTTTCCAAAGTTCCGACTGACTGCCCCAGACCAGTTGCGGAATAAACCATTCGGTCCAATGTGTGGAAATTTGAAAGACATCGCCCCCAAGCATGATCAGCCAATCCCCCAGCAGCCCTAATGCAATGACACTGAGTAAGAGAAGAACAGACGGCTTGAAACGTTGGAGAAAGTTCTTACAACCCAACACCTCCAAAAAAGAGCGGTGTGTTGAACGGCCAAGCCACATTGCTGCGAGAACCACAGTGGGAAGATACAACAGAAGAGATCCATAGTCTTCCAAAATAGTGATTCCATACGGGACTACGGCAAGAAGGGCAATCAGAAAAATCGAGCAGGCCCCTCCACGAGCCAACACGGCCAGACCTTCATTGAATGCCCATAGAGATGGCCTTTGGTTGAAACATTCAATTCTCGGAAGCTTCTTATTGTTCCACCGCATGCCTGCCACAGAGACCAGGCCGATCAACCCAAGGCCCCCCAGGCTCAATTCAAAAATGGTCAATGTTCGCCATGCCCATAATTGAGGATTGGTCAATTGCTGAAATTGTTGCTGCAAAGCATCTCGCAAAGCCTCCTGGCCGGATTGCCTGGCTAACCGTCCAGCCAATTGAAAATAAAACCAATTGGCGGGAACCTCTTCAGCCAATCGCGCTTGCAACCGGTCATAATCAGTATCTACCTGGTCATTCTCCAGATATCCGACATCGAGAAGCTGTCGAAATGTCGGAAAGGAAGAGTTTGTTGATGGCCATTTCTCCATCAGCGCCAAAAGATCCGCTTTCAGGCCAGCTTCGCCAGCTAATATTCCCCAATACAATTCATCTAAGGGATGGCGCCTGTCCTCAGGCAATTCCGCATACCAAAGACGCAGCTGCCCTTGAGTATCACCATCTTCTCCCCATAGATGAAACATAGCTTGTTCAAAGGCCGAGAGCTCAGCGAGACGGGATTCAACACTCAGGAGGCGACTGGAGAGTCTTTCTAAATCACGGCTCGCCGTCATTGACTCGCGAACACCATCTGAAGAAGAAACTGTCCAGAGAAGTAGCCCAAACCCACCTAAACACACTAGGAGACACAAGGCTGTCAGTACGGAAGAAAATGGACGCTCCCCTTGAACGCGCTCTTCAGAATCCGGCAGCAGGCTGGACGGTTGAGAAGGTTCAATCATGGCACGACATAATCTCTAGAAAATGCTCCACCTTCGCGCAAAGATGAGATACAATACAGCCATCAATCATTGGTTTTTACCAGAGGAACAGACTTGTGTGGAATTTTCTCAAACGAAATCGGGATAGTCGTAGTTCGGCTCAAGATCTTGGTCCATATTCGAATTACCGGATGGCCATCCGGTTAGAGCTCACCCAACGGGCTGGCGTCTTTGCGCAATTGGCCAACGCCATGGCCGAAGAAAATGCCAGTTTGGGGGCCATGGACATCGTCTCCGCGACACGCACCAAGATCATTCGAGATATCACAGTGGATGTCCAAAGCGAAGAGCATGGTGAGCGTGTATTAAAACGCCTGAATACCTTACCCGATGTTCGAGTCATCGCGTCATCCGATCGAATTTTTCTGATGCATCTTGGAGGCAAAATCCGCGTCGAAAGTAAGTTCCCCATCAAAACACGCAATACCTTATCGATGGTCTATACCCCTGGAGTCGGCCGTGTCGTCAAAGCGATCGCCAGCGACCAAAAACAAGCCTATGCCTTCACCAGTAAATGCAATAGTATCGCCGTCGTCACCGATGGATCGGCGATCTTGGGTTTAGGCAACCTCGGGCCTCTCGCAGCCCTTCCCGTCATGGAAGGGAAGGCTATGCTTTTTCAGCAATTTGCGGGTATTGATGCCTGGCCCTTGTGCTTAAACACCCAAGATTCAGAAAAAATCATACAGACCGTCCTGGCAATTGCTCCGACATTTGGTGGTATTAATCTCGA
>QJYE01000149.1 GCA_003235785.1 Nitrospirota bacterium | reverse complement strand
GTATATTGAAGAGGATTAATGCGCACTTACTATGATAGAATCGGATCCTGTCGCCCACAGACAGGAGGTTCTTTCCAATGGAAAATTCTCCTTATCAAACGCACGGTGAAAAGAAAAACTGGATTCTTGCCCTGGGTTTGCTCTTCGTTTGTCTGAGCTTTTCCGCAGCAGAAGCCAGAAGAATACATCTCTCTCCCGAACAACAAGCACAATTGGCCAAGGTCAATACTGTCCTGGTCACGGTCTTGGCGTTAACGGAAAAAGGGCCCACCGATTCCACGCTTCTCCTTAAAACCATTGCAGCCCGGTTAGAAGAACTCCACTATAAAGTGATAACTGACGCGGCCCAACCGCATGATATTGAGTTCAAAGTTAAATGTGAGGAACGTAAAACGTGGACCGGGACATCAGCAACCGGAGGAGATGTGGAGCTGATCGATGCCCCGGATAGGCTCTGGAAGGGTCCGGCTTGTCTCTTAACCTATCGATTAGATCACCGAGACTTAGACTGGAAAAAAGAAGTTCGCACCTCATTTGCTGATGCAGGTGAAGCCGCAAAAAAAGCCAACGAGGCCGATGCCGGACAGTATGCCATGAAGCATCTGAATCAACGTCTTTCGGAATATGAATTCCCTATTTTACTCTCTGCCGAATGGGGACAAATTGATCGCTTACTCCAGCTATTAGACGACCCGAAAACCACAAAACTCCGGAAAGTCAAGATTTTGTCCGTGCTGAGTGACCTTCATGCTGAAGAAGCGTTGCCCAAATTAACCCAACTCCTGGAGACAACTGATCTTCAACAAGAAACCATCAATGCGCTGTCCGGAGCAGGCATTGAGTCTATTCCCTTATTGATCGATTTGTTTCAAACCAGTAAACAATCGTCTATCAGGGCTGAAGCTGCAAAAGCCTTAGGCAACGTGGCGGCTAAAACTGGGGATCCTCGCACGATTCCCCCTTTGGTCCAGTATGTCTCAACTGTCTTGCCGCAGATCAAGACGTCTGAAGATATTGATTTTCCCCTCCTGACCGAAGTGGTGTGGGCCATAGGTAAATTACGATGGGATTCGTCATTCAAACCCATCGTCAAACTCCAAGAGAAAGTCTGGTTGATTTATGACAACTCCAAGGAAATGGCTGAACTCCGTGAAGCCACAAGTTGGACCTATAAACAATTAGATCTGGATGGGCATGTCAGTTAGCAAACGAGCTATCAAGACTCTGAGGAGGTCGAGTATGAAGATTTTGGTGATCTGGGCTCTTTCCCTCATCATGATCCTAGGGATATTGGCATCAGAAGGTGTAGCACGTCGTACCTATTTCACCCCCGAACAAAAGGCCCAACTCCAATCCATCCACACCGTCTGGATCAAGGTTTTGGCTCTGACTGAACGAGGAAAAGTCGATGGCCAGCCCATTCAAGATATTGTCCAACAGCGGCTGACCCCCCTAGGCTATAAGATCGTCACGACTGGTGAGGAACCCTCAGATGTCATGCTTATGGTGAAATGCGAAGAACGAAAAAAATGGGCTGGTACCACCCGCTCTGGTGGCGATGCTGATCATGCAGATGCTCCCGCCCGCTTATGGACTGGCCCCGCCTGTCTCTTTACTTACCGACTCAATGGGCGTGATTTCGGCTGGCAAAAAGAAGCCCGAACGGATTTTGCCGATCCGGTCAGTGCAGCCAAAGTCGCCAATGCGCCAAAGTCCGGACCCTATGCCATCGAACAATTGGCAAAACGCTTGGAAACATTTGACTTCCCCGTCATGCTCGCAGCCGAATGGGGACATGACACGGCGCTTTTCCAACTCCTCAAGGACCCCAACACCTCAACCACACGAAAGCTGAAAATATTATCACTGCTCCCTGAAGTACAATCACATGACGCCCTTCCCTACCTGAAAGAATTCATTCACGATAAAGAATTAGGGGAACCTGCCATTGTGGCCCTGTCAACAACAGGCAGCGAGGCCATTCCCTTATTAACAGAAGTCTTTCAGACCAATACTGATTCAGCCATTCGCGCAGCCGCCGCCAAAGGATTAGGAGAAATCGGATCACATACCGGTGATCCCAACATCACTCCACCGCTCCTGGATTATCTGATCCAGAGCCTCAAGCATATGAACACTTCCGCAGACATTGATTTCCCCGTTCTTTCAGAAGTGGTGTGGAGTTTAGGGAAGCTGCGCAATGAAAGATCAATTCCACCCATCAGGGAATTGGAAAAAAAGGTTTGGCTCATTTACGACACGTCCAAAGAAATGGAAGAACTTCGAGACGCCACCAATTGGACCGTCAAGCAAGTGGATATGGATGGACAAATTCAATAGCACTATTTCCTCTCCCACAACCCACCTCACTCACCCTATGAGACAGAAAAATTGGAGGTGAGGGTGGTCAACCAAAAATCAGGAAAGGGACAAGTTCATTCATACAAATAATAGTCATGCCCCCTTTCAGCTAACTCTTAGTCTCTTCCTCATCCCCATTCTCATCTTGCTCACTGGCACCCAGTCCGGCGCACAATATATCGGGAAACACGCCGAAATGAACCGGCTCGAACAACAAGCCGATGACTTGGCGGCTCAATCCGACCCCGAGGGGGCAGCCCTAGCCATTGGCAAGGCCGCCATGATGGCTGAGCTCTTAACACAAGAAGCCCCGACCGCTCCCACTAAGACAATCTTCCAAGCCGCATCACATCTCTATCGCGCACAAGAACTGGGCCTTCGGGCATTAGCCTTGTTTCAACGAACCGGAGGAACCCCGCCGCCCCCTGCCGGCGTCTGCCAATACCTAGACCAAGCAAACCTCAAACTTGATGACTCCAAGGACTTCTTAGAAAATACTCCGGTCACTTCGCCAAAAGAAACAACAAACGGAAGGGACCACTTCCTCAAAAAAACTGAAGAATGGGAAAGCCTTCTGCAAGGACTACAGGAAGACTTCGAATGTTACACCACTTCCAACCAATAATGATGACAAAACGGCCATTTTTCAGAACAAACCTCCGGAGGAACATCTGCCAAACCATAGGGATACTTTCATCTTAATCACATTTTATGTTTCACCAAGATGTTGCTTAGGACGTCCACCAACCGAAAAGCCCGGTTCACCTCCCTCCTGCTAATCCTAGAACTTTGCGACATTCCACCAGGAACTTAATCATGCTGCCATTTTCCATCACCGCCTCCATGCTCTATAACCTGACGAGTTGCGAACATCGCCTTTACCTCGACACCTTTGGCGATCCCGCCCAACGGGCGGAGCCCAATGCCTTCATTCAACTCCTGTGGGAAAAAGGCACCCTCTTTGAAAAAGAAGTCATGACCACCCTGCAGAGTCCATTTCTCGACCTCTCCCGTTACCGAGGAGACGAAAAAGAAGCACGAACTCGAGAAGCCATGGCACAAAACGTCCCACTCATTTATAGCGGCAGACTTTCGGTTGATAATCTGTTAGGAGAACCCGATCTCTTGCGCCAAGAAGGCACAGGATATGTCGCGGGTGATATTAAATCAGGTTCGGGTGAAGAAGGAGACGACGACAACAGCAAACTGAAAAAATCTTATGCCGTCCAGTTAGGTTTATATACAGATATACTCGAACGAGTGAATTTATCACCTGGCCGGTGGGGATTCATTTGGGATATTCATGGGAAAGAAGTGCGCTATGATTTCTCCCAACCCCAAGGTAGCCGCACCCCACAAACGTGGTGGGAACTCTATCAGTCCTATCGCCAATGCGCGCACGATATTCTTGAGCGACAACAACTCACCAAAGCGGCCTATAGCAGTGGAATCTGCAAGCTCTGCCACTGGTATCAACATTGCTTAATCGATCTTCAGCGCACATACGACCTCACCTTGCTACCCGAACTGGGCCGCACCAAACGCGATGCGCTCAATGCTCGCTTTTCAAACATTCAGGAATTTGCTTCGGCCGATCTTAGCACCCTCACGCATGGCAAAAAAACGGACATCCCCGGGATGGGACCGGGAACACTCAAAAAGCTTCATGCCCGAGCCCAATTAGTGGCCGCCGGGGACCAAGGACGCCCATATCTACGAGAAGCGATAAGCCTGCCTGAACATGCATCGGAAATTTTCTTTGACATCGAAGTCGATCCCCTCCGAGACCACACCTATCTACATGGCTTCATTGAACGGCAGCATCAAGAGAATGCAACTGAACAGTTTGTGGCGTTTTTTGCGGACCAGCCCACAGCGAAGGCAGAACAAGAAGCCTTTGCTCTCGCGATGGCCTACCTGCAACAACATGCCGATTCCAAAATATATTACTACTCAAAATATGAACGGACGCTCTATCGGAAGTTGCAAGCCAAATATCCCGATGTGTGTACCGCAGAAGACATTGAAGCGCTCTTCAACCCGGAACGCGCCATCGACCTCTACTTTGATGTCGTCCTCAAAGCCACGGAATGGCCTACCCGAGATTACTCTATCAAAACGTTGGCAAAATATTTAGGGTTCATCTGGCGTGATACCCATCCCTCCGGAGCCGCCTCCATCGAATGGTTTCATCGGTGGGTGGAAAGCGGAGACCAGGAAATCAAACAACGCATACTCGATTACAACGAAGATGATTGCCGGGCCACGAGAGTATTACTAGATGGAATTCGAAAACTACCTCTTCAATCGTCAATCCCCTAAGCGATTTTCCTGGATGAAGATAAAGTTATGATTATGGGGTTTACTTACCCGACCATGCACCCATGAA
>QJYE01000383.1 GCA_003235785.1 Nitrospirota bacterium | reverse complement strand
TCCAGCCGATCAATGGGGGCCGTGACGGAAAGGTCCTTGGGAAGCCCATTCACGGAAAACATTTGATAGGCTAAGGACCAGGGCAAGGACTCCTTGTCTCGTTCTTTGACAATGAAGGAGGCCTCAGGTGAAGGTGGGCCTTTAAAGACAAGCACCCATAAGTTGGATCGAAACGCAGGCGCTGAAGGTGTGACAGGCGGGACGAATTCAGGAACAAGCGACGGAATCGTCTCTAATGAGACAGCAGGTGAAAATTCGATCTCGCATCGCTGAACGTACAAGGTTGGAAAGTCTTTCCCTTCATTCAAGTCAGGGATATAGGTGAAGGAATATCGAACTTGAATGCCGTTTCTGGTGTAGGTGTAGACGTCTTCCCCATTTTCCGGGGACACCAAGTTTTTAAAATATTTGCCCCAATCCTCAAATGTGTAATAACTAAAGATCCGGAGTGCCGCTTTTCGTGAACGTACTGCCATGGGCGTGCCGAGTTTGGCCCGTAATTGCGCTTGCGTGAGGCCCAAAAATCCATCTTCAAAGTACGGTTTTGCAAGGGAATCGGTAGGGCACAGGAAAAATGTTCCAAAACAGAATGTTACCGCGAGAGCGAAGAGAGGTAGAGGAGGAAGCGATCTTTTACAAACCTGATGAAAAAATGGCATAACAAAACCTCGATCGGTAAGCAATCATTCATCCTATTTGTTGAAAATGATTGAAGTCAAGAAAGCCGGATAAAGAGTGAGGCCGGACTGGCCGAAGTTGATTGAACATCAAGAGTGACACATGTGCGCAATGGGAGGACAGGCATGATTGAGAAATTGGAAGAGCTGTTAAATAATCGAATCATGGTGCTGGATGGCGCCATGGGGACGATGATTCAAACCCATCAATTGAGTGAAGCAGATTTTCGGGGGACGCGTTACGCGGATCATGTCTGCGATGTCAAAGGGAATAATGACTTGTTGGTCCTGACGCAGCCAAAAATTATTGAAGATATCCATGTGCAATATCTTCAAGCCGGAGCCGATATCATTGAGACCAATACCTTTAATTCCAACGCCATTTCAATGGCCGATTATCAGATGGAAAATCTGGCCTATGAATTAAATGTCGCGGGTGCTCAAGTAGCCAAACGAGCGACAGCGCGGGTGCAGGCTGAACAACCAGGTCGGCAGTGTTTTGTGGCTGGAGCGTTGGGACCGACTAATCGAACCGCGTCGATGTCCCCTGATGTGAATAATCCCGCATTTCGTGCGGTCACCTTCGATGATTTAGCCGCAGCCTACTATGATCAGGTTCGGGGCTTAGTCGAAGGGGGGATCGATCTTCTAATGGTCGAAACCATCTTTGACACCCTTAATGCCAAAGCAGCCTTTTTTGCCATTGCCCAATATTGCGAAGAAATACACCGCGAGATTCCCATCATGGCGTCCGTCACGATTACCGATCTTAGTGGCCGTACATTATCAGGGCAGTTGATCGAAGCTTTTTGGAATTCCATTTCCCATGCCAATCTCTTAAGCGTGGGGATCAATTGTGCCTTAGGGGCCAAACAAATGCGCCCCTATATCGCAGAACTGTCAAATGTGGCGCCCATCTATATCAGTTGCTATCCCAACGCGGGTTTGCCCAATGCCTTCGGTGGGTTTGATGAGACACCTGAACGAATGGGCGCGGATCTTCGGGACTTTGCCAATCAGGGGTGGGTCAATATCGTAGGAGGGTGTTGCGGGAGTACTCCAGATCATATTCAAGCGATTGCGGAAGGTGTCAAAGATTGTGCGCCGCACAAAAAGACGCATATTCCGCGTATGACTCGACTCAGCGGGTTTGAGCCCTTAACCATTCGGCCGGAAGCCAATTTCGTCAATATCGGCGAACGAACCAATGTCACGGGATCGCCTAAATTCGCCAAATTAATCCTCGACGGGAAATTAGAGGAAGCGCTCGCTGTTGCACGCCAGCAGGTCGAAGGGGGCGCCCAAATCATTGATGTGAACATGGATGAAGGACTTCTGGATTCAGAAAAAGCCATGGTGGAATTTTTAAATCTCATTGGCTCTGAACCGGATATTGCTCGTGTCCCCATCATGATTGACAGCTCCAAATGGTCTGTGATTGAAGCGGGGCTTAAGTGTATCCAAGGCAAAGGTGTCGTTAATTCTATCAGTCTCAAAGAAGGCGAAGAGAAATTTCTGGAGCAGGCTCGACTGATTCGTCGTTATGGCGCGGCCACGGTGATTATGGCGTTCGACGAAACGGGGCAGGCGGATACGCTTGAACGCAAAGTGGAAATCTGCACCAGGGCCTATCGTCTTCTTACGGAGAAGCTGGATTTCCCACCGGAAGACATAATTTTTGATCCTAATATTTTAACGGTGGCCACCGGCATGGAAGAACACAATGGCTATGCGGTGGATTTCATTGAAGCCACAAGGCAAATCAAAGCCACGTTGCCTTTCTGCAAGGTCAGTGGGGGAGTCAGCAATATTTCCTTTTCCTTCCGTGGGAACAATGCCGTCCGCGAAGCCATGCATACCGCATTTCTCTACCATGCCATTAAGGCCGGGTTGGACATGGGGATTGTGAATGCCGGGCAATTGGGTGTCTATGAAGAAATCCCCAAAGATCTCCTCAAGTTGGTGGAAGATGTGTTGTTGAATCGTCGACCCGAAGCCACTGAAGAACTGGTCGCTTTTGCCGAGACCGTCAAACAACAGGGCAAAGCGGTTGTGAAAGATGATGCGTGGCGTCAGGGAACCGTCGAAGAACGTCTGGCGCATGCGCTGATTAAAGGGATCGTCGAATTCATTGATGCCGATGCGGAAGAAGCTCGTCAAAAACTCAATAAACCCCTGGATGTTATTGAGGGTCCCTTAATGGATGGCATGAATGTGGTTGGAGAACTATTCGGTGAAGGGAAAATGTTTTTACCCCAGGTTGTCAAAAGTGCACGTGTCATGAAAAAAGCCGTGGCCTATTTGTTGCCGTTTATGGCTGCGGAAAAAGAAAAAGGCGCAAGCCGAAGCCAGGGGAAAATCTTGCTCGCGACCGTCAAGGGCGATGTCCATGACATCGGGAAAAATATCGTCGGAGTCGTACTGGCCTGCAATAACTACGAAATCATTGATCTGGGGGTGATGGTTCCGTGCGACAAAATTTTACAAACCGCACGAGAGGAAAAAGTGGATCTGATTGGTCTCAGCGGGTTGATCACGCCATCGTTGGATGAAATGGTCAATAACGCGCGAGAAATGACTCGAGAAGGCTTCTCCATTCCCTTGCTCATTGGTGGAGCCACCACCAGTAAGGCCCATACAGCTGTGAAAATTGCGCCGGGCTATACCAGCCCGGTCGTGCATGTCTTGGATGCCTCCTTAGCAGTGAACGTCGTGCGCAAGTTAATGAGCCCGAACGATAAAGCGGCCTTTGTGCAAGATATTCAGGAGAAACAACAGAAGACCCGGGAAGCCTATGCCTCGAAAACCACCGCCAAAAAACTCCTATCATTGGAGGATGCCAGGAAGCACCGCATAGCGATTGATTGGGAGACGACGGAGATCCCCAAGCCGAGTTTCATCGGGACAAAAGTGATTGAAGAGCTTTCCTTAGAGACCTTGGTGCCGATTATTGACTGGACTCCATTTTTTCAGGCCTGGGAATTGCGCGGGAAATATCCCAAAATATTTGAAGATCCGGTCGTGGGTCCAAAAGCCAAGGAACTGTTTGATGACGCCCAAAAGTTGCTAAAGGAAATCATTGACAAAAAACTCCTCACTGCAAAAGGCGTGTATGGATTATTCCCGGCCAACAGTCAGGGCGATGATATCGCTCTGTATGCAAATGAGACGCGTTCCGAAGCCATCTCGGTCTTCCATACCTTACGACAACAAGGGGAAAAGCCCGAAGACAGCCCCAATTATGCGTTAGCCGATTTTGTGGCACCCCAGTCTAGCGGAAAGATTGACTATATTGGCGGGTTTGCCGTCACGGCCGGAATCGGGATTGAAGCCCTCTGTCAGCGGTTTGACGCAGACCATGATGATTATCATTCCATCATGGCCAAAGCCCTGGCCGATCGATTAGCCGAAGCTTTTGCCGAATGGCTGCATCGTGAAGTGCGGCGGGAATGGGGATACGGACAAGACGAACAACTGACCAACCAGGAACTCATTCAAGAAAAGTATCGTGGCATACGTCCCGCCCCGGGCTATCCGGCTTGTCCCGACCATACTGAGAAAAAACATCTCTTTGAGTTGTTGCAAGTAGAAAAATCAATAGGCATTCAATTGACTGAATCGTATGCCATGTATCCGGCTGCCTCAGTCAGTGGATTCTACTTCGCGCATCCCCAAGCCAAATACTTTTCGGTGGGGAAATTGAAACAAGACCAAATCCAAGACTACGCCAAGCGAAAAGACATGGAAGTCTCGGTAGTAGAACGCTGGCTCTCGCCGAATCTCGGCTATGATCCGGATAAAGCCTAAAAAGGGTTGTTTCTGGTTTCGAGATGGCCACGGCGGGGAGGGGAGTGGGACTCGCGCCAAGCCAATGGCATGTCGACTCTCATCCCCGTGGGCTAAAGACAGGAAAAATAAATAATACCTAAATTGAGCGGTTCTTTATGGCGACCTGCACCAATCCCTTGCGCGCCAGCGTTTCTGAAAAGCCTCGACAGACCGGAAGGGTCTGCCTGCGTTTTGCACAACCCCTGTCATCCCAAGGTCTTAGCGCATCTTATTCATAAGAATCGCTAAACTTAGGTAATCCAAG
>QJYE01000245.1 GCA_003235785.1 Nitrospirota bacterium | reverse complement strand
TGGATGGCCCTCTCGCCCCCATTGCTTGTGTGAGTCAAACCGCCTATCAAAAGTGCGAGGATTGTCCGCATGCCGAAACGGCCACCTGTCCAATTCAAGGGATTATGTTGGAGGTGCGGAATGCTATTGCTTCGGTGCTGGATCATTATTCGTTGGAGGATTTTGTGTATGCCAAAAATAAGCCAGCAATTATGGGGTAACCCATAAAAACCGGACAGTAATTTCGGACTTACAGGACAATGGTTCGTCAAGGGTTTTCTTATAAAGAATTCAACTGAACATTTACTCATTCGGTAAGAGGCCAGATATGGAAACACATTTACGCAGTGTGGTGAAGGGAATGAGTTGGCGAGTGATTGCGACTCTTGTGACAACCATCGTGGTCTGGCTCATCTCCGGAGAAGTGTCTATGGCCTTGTTTGCGGGGTTGAGTGATTCACTGGTAAAAATCGGCTTATATTGGGGGCATGAACGTATATGGCAAACGGTGGCGTGGGGGCGAAACATTCCTCCCACGAGTTCCCCATAAATGACGATCAAGACACGAAGGTACGGAACATGACCAATCGCATTTTAATCATTGGGTCCTTAATGGCTGGGATCGGTGTGGCAGCGGGTGCCTTCGGTGCGCATGGGCTTCGCCCCATCCTGTCGGAAAAAATGATGGCTGTGTTTGAGACAGGAGTGCGTTACCATCTGGTGCATGCTGTGGCAATGCTTATTGCCGGGTTAAGCGCCCATTGGTTCCATCATCGAGTATTTGTCCGAGCCGGCTGGAGTTTTTTAATTGGCATTCTGATTTTTTCTGGAAGTCTCTATACCTTAGCCCTTACGGACATTCGGACATTAGGCATCCTGACGCCTTTTGGAGGTTTAGCCTTTCTCATCGGCTGGAGTCTTCTTGCCTGGGGCTATTGGCAGGCCCCTCTCAAGCCTGATTCTTCGAATTCAGAATCTAAGATTGACTAGCCGCGCGGAAACCTAGAAACCACAGGTGGATCACACACGCCTACCCACGCTCTTGTCGCCACTCGCAACATCCACAAATGGCGCATCATCAAGAAGATGACACCGAATTTTTGATTTCACTATGCACCCCAATGCCTTACGCGTTTTTTTTGCGCGCAACTGCCGTTTCTAGGTTCAATCAACACCTTCCATTAAGAGGCTGTGGACGAGGCAATATTTTTCACCAACCAAGGAGGGCTGGCTTCTCCCATGTAAAGGGTGCGATGCGGGAAAGGAATTTCAATGTTCTCCCGATCAAAAGCTTTTTTCAATCGCCGCCGGTATTCTCGCCCAACAGACCATTGCTCAATGGGAAGGGTTTTAATGCGAGCTTTGATGACCACTTCCGATTCCCCAAATGCATCTACTCCCATGATTTCTATGGGTTCCAACATCTTCTTGCCGACATTCGCATCCTGCTGTAAATCTTTTCCCACCTCTCGCATGATGGTGACGACCCGATCCGTATCTTCTTTATAGGCCACGCCGATTTCCATGACGTAAGCTGACCACTCTTTCGTCATGTTGGCTAATGTGGTGACTATTCCATTGGGAAAGATGTGTACGGTGCCTGACAGATCACGAAGAGTAATGGTGCGAAAAGTGATGGCCTCCACCAGCCCACCGGTTCCATTCACGATCGCAACATCCCCGACCCGAATTTGATTTTCTAAAATCATAAAAAATCCATTGATGACATCTCGTACCAGATTTTGTGCACCAAAGCCCACGGCTAACCCCACAATCCCTGCACCGGCCAAAATTGGAGTGATATCTAGCCCAATCTGATCCAGACTCATGACGACTCCGATGACCCACACGAGCGTGAGGCAAATGGTTCGCAACATGCCGGTGAGGGTTTTGACGCGTTTTTCATTGGCGATGTGTTCCCTATCTTCGCGCTCTCGCCAGGTGAGGAGGACATGCTCAAGTTTAGTGAGTCCAAATCGAAGAGCTCGAACTGCGACGTATCCGACGGTTAGGATTAAAAGGATGCGAAGACTGGCTTCGAGCATCGCCATAGACTTATGAGCAAGAAATGGCGCAAGTTGTTCGGTGAAAAATTGATCCATGAGGTGTGCTCCTTCTGGTTGGTCGTTATTATGCCACGTTGAGGTCGTTTGCTCTTGGCAAGACGAAATTCTTTGCTATTGTTACAAGGGAATATCCAAAAGCCAAGCCGCGCCAACACCTATTCATGTTTTGTGGTTTCACAAAAAATATTTATCTCGTGCGGGTCCTTCCTTGGAGCGAAGGTCATGGAAGGACGCCGAATAGCAGTCCTGGCGACAGCGTTCTCTTGACACAAGAGAATGGCAATGGTAAAAATCATTCACAATCGGGCAGCTGAGACAACGGCGTCTTGGCGGCTCAATATAAAAGAATTCGGACGATGAAGTCCTCAACCAGGGAAATCTGGCTGAGGGCTTTTTTTTTGTCTAGTGCCTTCCACGAACTCTTTGAAAAGTTTAGGTCATGACGCAAGTTCAATGAAGGGTTGAAGAGTTGTCATGATCAATGCCGTAGGAACCATATCTTCTGTATGGCAATGAGAAAAGTGAGTTGAGTGGGAAGGTACACAAATGAAAATTAGGAGAATTTTTATGAACAAGGCGGAGTGTCTCTTGTTGAAATCTACAATTGCCCAACTCTTCTTTGCTGGATTTTTGGTACTCGCGGTTTTTGCGATACACTCTGGAGCCGTTTTGGCTGCAGAGTCAGAAGGTAAAGAGGTTCTGGAACCTGGGAAAGTTGGACATCTTGAGGCGTTGGTGGAAAAAATGATTCAAGAGCGGTCGATTGCAAAGCTGGGCATAGAACTCTATGGATTTGTGGATCTCTCCTATACTCAAAACTTTAAGAACCCATTCACGAAGGTAAACCAAAACCGAATCTTCGACGACGATTCCAATTCATTTAGAGTCCAATTAGCCCAGATTGTGCTGGAAAAAGAAGCTAAAACTGGTGGACCGTTAGCTGATGCTGCCGGATTCCGCATCAAACTCAATTTTGGAGAAGACGCGGAATTCACCGGGGGATCTTTCAGCGGCGACGATGTCGATTTTCAGGAAGTCTATGCCCAATTCATTGCGCCAATTGGAAATGGCATTGATCTCCGAATTGGACGTATGAATACCTTAATTGGGTATGAGGTCATCGAATCTCCCTATAATCTTAACTTTTCACGTTCCTGGCTCTTTGGCTTTGGACAACCGTTTACCACGACCGGTTTGCGAGCGGCTTATAATTTTAGTGAAAAAGTCTCACTTGCCGTGGGTGTCATTAATGATTTTAGAGGAAGTATTTCTGATAACAATAATTCGAAAGGGGTGGAGTCGGCTTTGTCTATGAAGCCAACAGATTGGTTGGGACTGACGGCCTATGGGTACTATACCGGCAACTCATTAAACGTGGGGAGCCATGATGGGCTCTTGCTAGGTGGGGGCATTATTGATATTCAAGCGTTGGAATCTACAGAAATTGTCTTGGAAGCCTATTATGCCAATCAAGTGAATGGGCGTGGGAACGGACAGAATACACGCTGGGATGGGTTTGCGGGATATGTCATTCATGATTTTACCGAACAATGGGGTATACGATTTCGTGGTGAAATCTTTGAAGATGCCCATGGCGGAATTTCTTGCTTTGGTACGAATGAGAAAGGCGGGAAACCGGGGTCATGTGCAGGAGGAATAGGCATGCCTACCACAGGGCCTGGGGCAAACGGGCAGACATTGTGGGAAACCACCTATACGCTCCAATACAAACCAGTACCTTCGCTTATCACACGTCTGGAGTTTCGCTACGATAAATCTGATGAAAAAACCTTCCTCAAAGGGACCAAGGCGGTGGACAATCAAGAAACACTCGCTGTCCAGGTCATTTATTTATTTTAACTGACTTGAGGAGAGGACCATGACATCTTTCTATCGCAAGAGAATTTTGTGGGTAACTATTTTAGGGGTATTCTTTTTATGGGGTTGGGTACCTGGCGCTGATGCCCAGGAAACAATGAGCACACCAGAGGTCAGTGCCGGAAACACCGCGTGGGTCTTAACTTCATCGGCACTTGTCTTAGCGATGATTGTTCCCGGTCTCGCCTTGTTTTATGGAGGAATGGTCCGTAATAAAAATGTGTTAAGCACTATGATGCATAGTTTTATCTCGATTTGTCTGGTCAGCGTGGTGTGGGTGTTTTGGGGGTACAGCTTGGCATTTGCCCCCGATGTTGCGGGAATCGTTGGTAACCTGGACTTGGTAGGATTAGCTGGTGTCGGCCCTGAGCCTTCAGAGGGCTCCACGATTCCTCATTTGGCCTTCATGGTTTTTCAGTTGATGTTTGCAGGCATAACTGTAGCCTTGATAAGTGGGGCGATTGCTGAACGTATGAAGTTTTCGGCGTTTGTGTTGTTTGCCGTTTTGTGGGTGACGTGTATTTATGCGCCATTGGCACATTGGGTGTGGGGTGGCGGCTGGCTCGCGGGCCTCGGCGATTTGGATTTTGCCGGGGGGACGGTCGTGCATATTAGTTCGGGGGTGGCCGCCCTAACCTGTGCCCTTGTCTTAGGAAAACGCCATGGATATGGAACGGAGAATATGAGTCCGCATAATCTCCCTTTTACGGTGATAGGTGCAGGCTTATTATGGGTAGGATGGTTTGGGTTTAACGCTGGAAGTGCTCTAGCGGCTGATGGCATTGCCGCAGGTGCCTTTGTGGCTACACAAGTTGCCGCGGCAGCCGGTACCCTAGCATGGCTGGGTGTGGAATGGGGATATCGAGGAAAGCCTACAAT
>QJYE01000114.1 GCA_003235785.1 Nitrospirota bacterium | reverse complement strand
AGGCAAAAAAAAACGCCCATCCCTCTTGCTTGGGAATGGACGCCAATTGTCCACAAACTCGTCTTTATTCAACGAGTGGCAACTTCATTGTTGCTTAAAAAATAATTAGCAGACATGTCAGCCCCTGTCAACCAGGGCTATAGACCTATTAAAAGCATACATAAATATCGGCAGCAGGCCTTGTCAGGTTTACCAGAATGGCAGGCTGGTGCAATGAATACCAAAACTCTCAGCCATCACGGATTTTGTTTTCCATCGAAATTTTCAGCCAAGCCTTCTAGGCAAGCCACAGGTTATGTAGTTACCGACCTGTCCAAACAAATCCAACAACAGGTATGGCTTAATCATCCCTTAATACAAAGCCTTCACCGGTAAAGCCTATTTCCCCAGCTGACCTACTGACTGTAGATCAGCTGCTATGCTGATCTCATAGAAAACAAAAGCCTAATTTTTTTCGCTTCTTTTCAGAAGTTTCCCTTCTTCCCCAAAATTGATCTGGTGATAACACGACTTCCGTTTTAGACTGAGTCAGACTATTTCTGAATAGGTGTTGTAGGATTATCCTCATGCGCTTGACTCGAATGCTATTCCCCATCCTTCCCACCATCATTCTTCTTATCGTGGCATTTCCCGCCCATGCTGATTTTCAAGCTGGGGTAGCGGCCTATGACCAAGGCGACTATGCGACAGCCCTCAACGAATTTCTTCCTCTTGCCCAACAGGGAGACGTCAAAGCCCAATTTAATATGGGCATTCTATATGAGAAGGGCCAAGGTGTTCCTCAGGATTTCCAGGAAGCCTTTCGTTGGTATTTCCTGGCTGCAGACCAAGGGGATGCCACGGCGCAAAACGTTCTGGGAATGTTGTATGAATACGGACAAGGGGTTCCCCAGGATTATCCCCAAGCCCTGTATTGGTATGGTCTCTCGGTAGAGCAGGGCTATGCGGCTGCCCAATTTAACTTGGGGTTTCTGTATGCCACTGGCGTGGGTGTGCCACAGGATTATACCGAAGCGAGACATTGGTATTGGCTTGCAGCGCAGCAAGGCCATGCCGACGCCCAACACAACCTGGGATATCTGTACCATGTGGGACATGGTGGCCTATCCCAGGATTTTGTCCAAGCGCATATGTGGTACAACCTGGCTGCAGCCCAAGGAGTGGACAATGCTCGAAAGCTCAGAGATCATGTGGCGAGCCGTATGTCCCCTTCACAGGTGGACACCGCCCAACAACTTGCCCGCGAATGGAGACCAACGCCTAGCCCTTAAAGAATTAGCTTGCAAAGGCTTGCGATCATGGACCTCTCCAACCTGGACTCCACTCATTTCGTATCAGGTGCCCTGCCTTATCTTGGATTTAATTCGTACCTGCATCTTCACCTGTCGGTCGTTGAGCAAACTACGGTAACATTGTCACCTTCCCCACCGCCGAAAAGAAAAGGAGGGCACATGAGAGGGGAGCCACAACGCACCCGGGAGCACCGCTCCCAAATTCCCAACTTGTTGATTGGCGGAGCAGAACCTTCTCGACTAGAACGAACCAGTATTATACTTTTTCACAAGCCCAAAGGATTTCTTGTCACTCGCAAGGATGAGAAGGAAAGAAAAACGGTCTATCACGCGCTCCCTCCGTTCGTGCTGCTGGATGGATGGGTCCCCATAGGCCGCCTGGATAAAGACTCCCGTGGCCTCTTGCTCTTCACTCGAGATGGCACCGTCGTGGACCGGCTCACGCACCCTGGCCGATCCGAAAAAATCTACGAGGTTGAGATCCGCGGAAGAATTTCCGATGACGATCTCTCCCATACCTTACAAGGCGTTCCCACCTCCATCGGAACCTTGAAGGTCCACAAGATTACCAAGACAAGAGAGGTCGGACCAAAAACTCAGTTAGAGGTCGTCTTGCGGGAGGGGAAAAATCGGCATCTCCGTCGCCTCTTTCATGCCCTGAAAGATCCCAAATTTCACACGCCGCTGAAAGTTCTAGATCTGAAACGTGTACAAATCGGCCCGTTGCGCTTGGATATCCCCGTCGGCGAATGGCGTTTTGCCACACGTGAGGAAGAGACTCAATTGTTCGGGGCAATCAACATGCCAGGGCCGAAGGGTTGAATGCTTGGATGGACGTATCGCAGCATCTATGCTCTAGCACGACCATATTTCGTTCTGTTCAAGTTTCCTCTACTTTGCCATCAACTTGATGCCTGCCTTAACAGCGAGCTTTTTCCCTGGGACAAGGATTGATGGCCCTGGCGGACGGTCGACTTTTTCACTCGATTGGACCTAAAAACGGCAATTGGCAGGTTCGCAACCCCTCGACTCGCCTGCTCCGCAGGCAAATCAGGGCAAACGGACACTTTATCAATTGAAATTGGGTGAGTGCCGAAAGCATCGTTCGTGGTGAGCCCGTCGAAACTTTAGCGTTGTTTTCTCACAGCAACTAGCATTTTTAGGGAGACTGATTCAAATTCTATTGCTCTCTCCATTCTCGCATCCATAAAACAACATTCAATACACAGCAATTTTCTCCTGTCATTTTTACGCAGACTGAATGCCATAGACTAAATCTGAAGGATCCCTCCTACAGCGCGGCCCTCGTGTTTGTATAGCTTTCACAAGATTCCCATCAGCTACCCGATTGATTTATTGAACAAATCTCTTTGTTTCTTTCAATAGGTATCTTTTTTGCTCTATGCCTACTTACGCGTATTGTTTCATCGAGCCCTGGGGCATTGGTTCCATTTACCGTTTTTTCAACACCACGGAGGTTTGCTATGAAAAGACTTTTTAGCGTACTAGCGATACTGTGTGTATTTGGATTGACCACTGCCTCCTTTGTCCAAAGTGCGCCAACTCCCCCTGAAGGCAATCCGGTTGTGCAGGGGACCTTAATGGAAATTGATGGATCGTTTTTCGTCATCATGGATAGTTCCGGCAAAGAACAACGCATTCATGTCGACAAGAGCACCATGATCATTGGAAAAGTTCAGCCTGGGGCTCAGGTGAAAGCCGAAGTGACCCAAGATGGCCATGCTTCTGCCGTCCTGATTGTTGGAGGGTAACCGGCTCTTCCAGGCTACTTTTTTTACAACTTTTAACAGTGAGCCAGCCCTCTAGAGGGCTGGCTCATGGTTCTCAAGATCTCCTTGTATCCACATCATATAGTCCACTTTTCTGACAAACCTACCACAATAACATCCGCACCGGTCCCACCTCGATTATCCCACATCGTGTGTGTCCTTCGGGCTTTCACTCGTTGGAGGAGCATAGAAAACCGTGGAATTACATACGTACATTCAACTACTACTATCGATGAATTGCTCTCCCTGAAGCAAAGAGCTTCACTGTGCAATAACAACATTCCTTTTCATGCCTTTCATAACCCGGAGGTAGTCCCTATGCTTCAGGTTCGTGAACAACACCCTCCTCACACAAACGTCATCGCTCTGGCTGGTCAGGTTAGTCGTTATACGACGACAGGGATCCAATCACGGATCTGGGCGGCACAAGAATCCGGCTGTCACCACATCATTTTGGATTTTTCCGAGGTCACGGAGATTGATTCGACGGGTTTAGGAGAATTATTCCTCTGGTATCACAACATGAGACCTCTTCACGTCCAAATCAGTATCGTCAAACCACCAACCTGCATTCGGAACCATCTAGACTGGGCTCATCTTTCGGAGATTATTCCGATCTATGAATCTGAAATAGAAGCCATAGTGCAGACCAAAGCTTATTCATAGTAATGTTAAGCGCTTGGCTGGAGCAGCGACAGCATTATAATGCTGCTTCAGCCAGGCATTGAGTGCCTTCCAACCAACCTTCACCAACTCTTCCTCATTTTGGTCAGTGATTTGGAATTAATTGATCTTAGCGAACCACAGTTCTACGACAGGTCAGGATAAAAAAACAGACTCCTTTCCGGTTTCTCCAAAATCTTGGCTAGTCCAAGATGGGCAACTCCAAAAAGAATAAGCGGTTGAAATTCAGGGGGAGGCGCTCCCCCTGACAAAAGAAGACCCCTAGAGAGTATAATGACCAAAGGAGGGAAGATAGGTGGCTCTGTAAAAGAGCCCTAGGTGAGAGGATCAAACAAGTAAAAGAGAAGGATTATGTTAGCAACCAAGAATTCGATGGATAAAAGAATGCAACCTCAACAAAAAAAAATTGAGTCTATGCCAGTGCAAGGAGGAGTTCTTGGATTCGTGCTGGTTACCCTATTGATAATCGGGTCCTTGGCGGTAGCTGCTCCATCGCCTTTGCATATAACCGTTGGCACGTTTGCCCCCTATTACTCTCCAACATTTGTCCGCGTTGGGCCCAACACCCCCATTTCCTGGAATAACCCCACAGGCGCACTCCATTCCATCACTCACGATGGGTGTAAGAATGGCGCACGATGCGCGTTCGATTCCGGACCACTTGGGCCCAACAGAACTTTCACCCTGCACCAACTCTCACCAGGCTCCTATCCCTACCATTGCTCATTCCATCCCATCATGCGAGGCGTCTTGGAAGTGATCGACTCTCATCCCTCCAACGACACCTAGGCCTTTCCCTTTTTTCGAGCTTCCCCTATCGTCCAACATCTACATGCAGATCATGTCTCAAAAATAATTAATCAACACGTCCACAGAAGAAACACGCCACTAGATTCAGGCATAGGCTATTCCATTGGGTTAAACTTAAAAACGGCAGTTGGTAGGCACGCAACCCTTGGACACGCCCGCTCTGCAGGCTGCGCAGGGCGAACGGACCCTTCACCAATTGGGTGAGCACTTCAAAAAACGTTCGTGCTGAGCCTGT
>QJYE01000432.1 GCA_003235785.1 Nitrospirota bacterium | reverse complement strand
AGGGTTCTTCGCCAGAAGGTACTCCAAGTGGGAATTTAATAAGAACCATTAAAGGATATTAGGAGTCAGACTCGAATTAAATGTGAATGTTTTCCATTCCCAGGTAGGTGTATTTAATTCGAGTCTGACCCCTAATGATTTAAGGTAGATGGGTTAGATGTGTTTGTAGAGGTAGGCGCCGAGGAGCATGCCGAGGATGCTGAGGAGATTGATTTTCAGGAGGAAGCCTAGTGTGAATTTAATTAAGACGAGATTCACGGTGACGGGTGGATCCAGGCCTAAGCTTGCAGACTCACCAAAGATACTGCGGACAGCGCCCTGAGGGGAGACCACCTGGAGGATTTCCCCCAACACGTTTCCCAGGAGGCCACCTATAAAAATAAAGAGCAGCAGATAGCCGCCGCTTTTTTTTAGCATAAGGTTCCTCGTGAACGAGGGTGGATGTGAGATGAAAGCTTGATCACGAATGTACGGATTTTTTAAGGGATGCTCCAGGTAAAGCTGGAATTCTGCTTAGGGTAAAATCCTCACTACCCTACGGTAAATTCAGTGTTCAGTCAAGATAATGATTCGTTGGAAATGTCCGCATGCTTAGGGATTGGGTGAAGCGGGTTCAGGCGATTCAGTCAGGCTTGACGTTTCGGCACGAACGCTAAATCGCATGGCACCCATTTTATTGACGGTGTTGACAACATAGCCGACGTAGATGTCCACACGATAGCGCCCAGGGACCCAGGCCCCGCCAGGGGGAAAGAATTTGAGATACCCACTCTCATCTTCGAGCGCCAGATCTGCGATGTCCTCGTCGAGCCATTCATCGGATTTCGCCGCTTCAGGGGTGTCCCCAAAAAGCCGGCCGATAATTTGGTAGGGCGCGTAATGTTTGTGGACCGAAAATACTAAATACACAGCCTTACTGGTTGTGGCGAACGTGTCGGTGGGACTAACGGGGACATAGATGTGGCCGCGACGGATGGTGCGATCTACCTCCACGTCTTCCGCAAATTCTAAAGCATGGAAAAGCCCGGCAGGCTTCTGATCAAAAGCCGGCAGTGAGGGGGAGGGGGAATAACTGTCGTAGGGAGCAGGCGTCTCATCCTCAAAAAAGTCAGGTGGCGAGTCAAACTCGGCAAAGCCATGTTGCGTTTCACCTGGCTGGAAAACCGTTGGGGGGGGCGGGGATGGAGGAGTCTCTGCCCAAACGATGGTTCCGGCACTCAACACCAGAAGGCAGAGAAGATAGCACAAGCGGCAGCTGGGTGAAGAAGAAAACTTCTTGAGATAGCGCATGTTGCTCTGTTTCCGCGAGAAGAAGGTACCGACTCAGGATTGTTGGTTTATGGCGGCATTGTATCTAATACATGAACATGCTGCCGACTCCTGGGAATCTTTCCTTCAGCCTTGCATTCCTCTACCCTTACAGATCTTTTGTGTCAAGTCTCTTGTCCTCTTCCCTTGCGGCGCGAAAAGAGGCTTTGCTACTATTTTTTGCGTTTCTACGCATTTTCATCTATTCGCGATTTAACCAGTGATTATCCATCATTTTTGCAGAAAGAACATGGGTCAACACATATGAGTGCACTTACGACGAATGAATCCGATGCGCTGCCTCAATTAGTCGGAGATTTTCAACCGGTTGATGTCTGGCAGGCCCATATTAATCGACTCTTTTACGGGTTATGGGGAAGCCGGGTGCGGGACTTTTATCAGACGTTTGCTGCAGCAGATTACCGCTTGGGGTTTGCGCTGGCGGAAGATTATTGGCGGCAATGTAGTGAACGGATCAAGACCCAGAATGCAGAACAAGCTGCGGCTCCTCTTATGGTGATGGAATGGGGAGCAGGCAATGGCAACCTGGCTGCCTGCTTTTTAGATCGTCTTCAAGAATTGGATGTCGAGCAAGTAGTGTTTCCCAGAGTCACGTATGTGTGCGTCGAACAAGAGCAGACCTTATTGGAGCAGGCGAAACAGAATGCCGATTTGGCGAAGCACCAGAGCCGGATTGTGTTTGAATGTCGTTCGGTTGAAGACTTAGCGACGTATGGCGAGGGCACGGTGGATCGTATTATCTGCAATGAGCTGTGGAGTGAGTTGCCGACCAAATTAATCCTGCGAAAGGATGGGGAAATCAACGAAGAGCATCTCCGCCCAAATTTAAATGAAAAGCGACTGGTAGATTTTCCTGATTGGCCCAAATTCGTCGAGGCCTTTGATAAAGGCGATCTTGAAACGCTCAAAACACTTCCCGCATTTTTAGGGGATTTAGTGTGGGAACGGGAATATCATCCGGTTGAAGCCAAAAATTTTCCCTTTCGGCGAACGGTCATGGAATTTCTCAAGGGCATAGATGAAGAAGTGTTGGTGCCCTACAACGTGGGTGCCTCTCAAAGCATCAAGGAAGCAAAGCGCCTCCTGGCATCCGACGCCATTGGGTTTAGCAGTTTTGATGCGGGGACGGCCGACGCTCGCGTTCTTAACGATCCGGAAAAGCCTTGCTACACCGTGCAAGGGGGACAATTCAGTTTCATGGTCAATTTTCAGTTGCTCCAAGAGATCGCCATGCATTTGGGTATTCGGACGGGCATCATCGAATCGCAACGGGATTTTGTGGCGAGGAGCATGGGCGCTCAAGTGCTCAGCGTCATGGATCTGCTCGCGTCACATCCACGCCCTCCGGAAGGAGAACCCTGGCAGTTGGATGTCTTTATTCTTCGCACGTTAGAAGCCGTCAACCAGACGTATCGTGCTCCCTATCAACGGAAAATTGAATTTCCCATTACAGAAGGCACGCCGCCAAAAGAGCGAGCGGAATTGGAAGCGTTACTGCAAGCCTTGCCGAGTGATGGTGTGCCCGATACCATTGCCTATCTCACCGAAGCCGAAATTCGAAAAGCCATGCCCGCGTTAGAAGAATTAGGGTACGACGAAGAAGGGATTCAGGCCATGTTGCAATTCCCTCCTCAGCCGGTGGATTACACGCATTTTTTGTTTAGCGGACAATAGGGACATGATCGGATTCAGATTGCCCGCTTGACCTTCATGCTCGAGCCATTCAGAGGAATGGCTCAAGAAAGAATTTCCATGCCCTGTGCCCAATCTTCTTACAACTGAAGTGTGAGTCGAACGGAGTTGGTGCTCCAGACCAGAGACAATCGTTCCGGTTTGGCAGAGGATGTTTTTCCAGGCGCATGGAAAAGTAGATTTTTTGAAATGGGTTCTGTATACTGCGCCCACTTTTTCTTCGAAGTGGAGATCTCACTAAACAAAGCGAGGTTCTAGGTGTTTGGATCGTTTGGGTGGATGGAGCTCATGCTCATCCTCATTATTGTTTTGATTATCTTTGGTGCAGGAAAAATTCCTCAACTGGGCGAAGGGCTCGGCAAAGCCATTAAGGGCTTTAAAAAGTCAGTGGCAGAAGCGGATGCGTTGGATGTGACGCCAAATGAAGCCTCGGACATGACCCAGCCACCGGCACCACCACAACAAGTCGCCAGTCAACCCCAAGCGACGCAAGCCCCTTCACCGGAAGCAGGAGTGCAACAACCTGTGGAATCCACGCAACCCAAAGAGGGATAGTGTTGTCCCTAAGGCTGGCATGGTGAACCTGTCTTGGCGTAGCGAACAAAAACGTGAAATCCTTTCCGCTCACCACCTCACATTCCGTGTGGTTCGTCACACAATAAGGATCGAAGATCATGTTTGGCTTAGGGGCAATGGAAATCTTGATCATTTTGGTCATTGCGTTCATGCTCTTTGGCCCCAAGGAATTGCCGGAAATCGGCAAACAAATTGGCAAGGCGGTCAAAGGTTTCAAAGAAACAACGGAAGATTTACGGCAATCCGTCGAGCCGGAAATCAATATGATCACGCAAGAATTAAAATCGGTTGAACAGGACTTTGAATCGTCTATCAAAGAAGCTGAAGAACAAATCAAAGGGGCAACAGATGAAGTGACGGAGCCCGGGGGGTCAAGGCCTTCCTAAGTCATAAGAATCAAGACGAAGGAAATTTTGAGAAGAGCCATCCGCAGTTCATTCAACTCCATTAATGAAATAACAAGATCGTCTGAGCATATTCCTTTTCGTTCGGGTATGTGTACGGCAGATTGAGCGAATAAGTGTTGGGTTTTTACAACCATCGTAGCATTCAAGCGATAATCTAAGGTTGTTTGGTTAGGGGATGATCTCATAAAACCCATTACTTTTTAATAACTTAGGGTAAAAAATAAGAATTGGCATCTATTTAGCAAAGGATTCCCACACGGCAGAATCCCAACCACAGGTGGGGGTCAGCCGGTAAGGGGAGTGTAAAAGCCAGTGCCGTAGTGGAACGGCTTATTCAAACAAAAGGAAGCGGGCACGAATCATCATCAGTGCAAAAGATTGGATCGTGCATGATCTTAAGGCTGATGGTGGTCGTGTCCACAAAGGTTTTCACTAACAGGAGGAGTGCAATGAGGACTTTTTACAAGACCTTTACAAGGTTGACTGCAGCGGCCCTCGTCGTGGCCATGTCTGCAACGCCAGGGTTTGCCGCCAAAACCACCCCGGACACAGACAAAAACACCAACGTGCCAGCCGTGCCACGGGCCATTCCAGATTTGGTGCCCTATCACAATTTTGATCCACCCAAAGGCGTCTTCGATGCCTCCAAATTGACCCTTTCCGGTGACATGCGTGTGCGTCCGGAATTCCGGACCAACGGCAGATTTGGCAACAACGCCAATTTCACTGGTCCTGGTGACGACAATGCTTTCTTTGCGCAACAATTGATCCGGTTGGGATTTAATTACGATATTTCTCCCGATGTCGCGTT